>JBAQGR010000342.1:0-5561 GCA_049287895.1 Desulfatitalea sp. | reverse complement strand
GCTATATGCAGCCCGCCTGGAGACCGGATGGACGCTTGCTGGCGTTTATCAAAGAGCATTGCGCCGCGCCGCACGCCGATCCATATGAACCCGGGAAGATCGTCTGCGACCAAAAAGATCGCGGCGACGACATCTTCATCGCGGACCTTACCGCCGGCGCGCTCGACGTGGACAACCCGCTCACGGTTTTGAGCTGGCTGGACACCGACTATCCCGGCATGAATGGTACCGGACTTACCGCCAACTTGTATCTGCCCTCCTTTGCCCCGGACAGCCGGCACCTGGTGTGCCTGATCGCCGATCCGTGGCTACCCGCGGTGACCAACCTGGCGGTCTTCGACACCCTGCATGGCGATGGCGTTTACATCAACGGCTGGGACCCAGTCAGCGGTCCGCCGTTCGGCTACTGGAAAGGCAAGAGCCTTTCAGGGGCCGGGCCGGTCTGGTCCCCGGACGGCGAAAGCATCGCCTATTACCTGAACAACGAGATTGGTTCTAATCCCATATACCCGAAGGACATATACACCATTGAGCCCCAAATCCTCAGCAGTAATGGCCGACTTCAACAGGTGGACGGCAGCCAGGATACGGCCCTGACCAGCGGCACTTTCATGGAAACCCAGCCGGATTGGTCCCCGGACAGCAATTGGCTGGTCTTTGTCTCCAACCGCGGTGGCGGGAACATGGACCTGTGGATCATGGACCGCGATGGCCAGAACATGCGGCGCATCTACGACGGGGTCTACGAAAACAGTGACGCCGACGTGATGACGCCCAGCTTTTCACCGGACGGCATGCGCATCGCCTTTCGGATGGGCGATTCCATCTGTACCGTGGATCTGGCGGGCCGCAATATGCAAAAAGTGTTCGGGACCGGCAACAATATAGATATACTTCGCAATCTCACATGGTCGCCCTATCTGGACGAGTTCGCGCCCACGGTGACGATGGAAGCAAACACCACAATGGTCGCTACAGGCCAGAGCGTCACCCTGACCTGGACCTCCACCCATGCCGACCGCATCGTTCTGGACAACGGGCTGGGCGAGCAAACGCAGATGGACGGAGACATCGATATCACCCCCACGGCGACCGCAACTTATACGGCCACAGCCTATAACTGGGCCGGCAAGGCCACGGCCAGCGTGAGAGTGACCGTCGGAGGGCCATGATGACTTCTTAAAGGGGACAATATCCGTCTGGGGGAAAAGAAGAAAACCCGCCTCACTTCCGTGATGGCGCTACCAAATCAATTGAACCGAATAGCGACTGAACGCGGCATCCTTGGTAATCACCGGTAAATTCTCAGAAAGGCTTTGGGCGATGATCAGACGATCAAACGGGTCCCGATGGTGAATCGGAGATCGACCATAGAAACGTGCTGGTATCGAGCAGCGCGCGCATCACATATAGTCCTTAAAATCGTCGATGGGTTGGTCAAAATCGTTGGACATCTTGATCAGCCCTTTGGCCGTTCCGAACTTGCGTTCTTTCTTAGGTTTGGTGATCGCAACGATTTTGGCAATGGGCTGGCCGCCCCTGGTAATAATTACTTCGCCGTCGCTTATGGTTTTCTCGATCAGCTCCGGAAAGTGTTGTTTAGCTTGGTTGATATCGATATTAATCATCCCTCAAGCTCCTTTCTTGGTATGCAATCCAGGCTGACACGAACCCAACAAGCCTTTTGATAGCGGGCGAGCGGGCACCAAGATTTCATGAGTTGCATAATATACTAAAATCGATCCAAAGTGTATTATAGATGGCGTTCAAGGTACACAGTTAATTTTTGGCTGAAAGCAGAACCAATTTCAGCTCCGGACTTGCCGGCCGAGGAGGTGGGCCTGATGCAATTACCGCCCCAGTGTTTTTCCCTAACGGGATCGAGCACCGGAAGGGCGCCTGCCGGGCAGAGGCATTTCGGGATTGGCCAGACGGTCACCGCCCAGCCGGCGCCCCTTCCCGCGGTGACCTTCAGCGCGACACCGCCAAGCATCTCCGTGGGAGCCGCGAGCACACTTGCCTGGACCACCACCAGCGCCAACACCACTTGAAGTAGGTCAAGCGTGCGCCGTCCAGACGGCAGCGCCACCCTGGAATCCATTGACAATCACCCCCTGTAAGCCGCAGACTGAGGAAGCTGAATCCAAAGGACAGGACAACTGCATACAAACCACGCCCGGGAGAGGATTCGCTCCCGCATACGGTTTTCGGGTCCGGCCGCATGGAAAACTATTACATCATTTACAACCCTCCCACGTTCAATCTGACGGCGCTGTTCGGTAAAATCAGTCGCCCGGACCAGATTCTTGCCTACCTGTGCGATAAGGACGCGGACGCGATCGATGGCGACAATTACCTAGAATATCTCCGTTTCGCCCCCCGGAAGGAGAAAAAGGGCATGGCGGAAACGCTGGCCATGGAGTGCTACACCCTGACCTATATCGCCAACGTGATCGCCAAGTGCGACGACCGCGGCAAAGTATTCCTCGCGGACGGTAAGCGCAGAACGTTGGCGCAGATCATCACCCAGAGCGGACGAAAACCCACCGCGGTGTTCATCACCGCCATGAGCGCCAACTTTGCTTCTGCCGTGGCCACCACGTTGGCGCTCAACCACGGCGAAATTCCGGTGGTGATCGGCGGTATTCACGTGTCCACAAGCCCGGACGATGTGGCCGTCTATATCCGCCCGCACCTCCCTTTTCCCGAACTGATGGCACAAGTCATTGGACCGGCCGATTCCACTATCATGTCCAGGATCCTCGGCGATCTGGCGGCGCGACGCCTCGAGGCAACCTACTACGGCCAGACCAGCCTGGAAGACGGCACCTGGGGCCACGCCAATGTTATCCCCATGGCGCCGATCCAGCTGGATAAACTGAAAAGAATCCCTCTCCTCGGCCCCCTGCTGGCCCGCAAGGTACGGGTGAACGTCGCCGCCCCCTATCTCGGGTGCCCCTTCAGCTGCACCTTCTGCTCCATATCCACCCTGCCCAAAGGGCAAAGGGCATTTTCCGTGAGAGATCCGGTCGATTTCATCGCCGAATTGAAAGCACATCAAAAAGGGGGCCTCACCGCCCACAACCGCGTCTTCTTCTTTCTGCCCGACAACCTGCTGCTGGGCGGCAGCAAATTGGACGATATACTGGATCAAATCGTCTCCAGCGGCCTGAAAATTAACTTCGCTGCCCAAATCTCTATTGACGTGGCCAATCACGGCAAACTGCTGCGAAAACTCAGACGGGCCGGCGCGACCCATTTCTTTATCGGCCTCGAATCGTTGGATCTGCGCAACCTTACGTACATCGGCAAACACATTGTCCACGACATACGTCGGCAGCGGCTCACCGCGGCCGAGTACTATCGCCGGCAACTTCAAAAGATCCACGATGCCGGCATCTCGGTACACGGCTCTTTCATCTTCGGACTGCCCTACGACTACTTCAACACCATGGAGGACCACACGGGTAAGGTTGTCGCCGACTTCTGCATCGCCAACCACATCGGCTTGCAGCCCTCCACGTTGACCGATCTGCCGGGATCGATCAACTACCGGGAGAGTCAAAAAGAGGGCCACTATTTGTATGGCAAACAGGGCACACTGGACTATTTGGTGGGGCTGTGCCTTACGGATCTTAGCGAAATCAACCGCGTGCCTTTCGATTCGGCGCGCAACAGCCCGCTGCTGGTCGCTTATATGGCCTACCAGGCCATCCAAAGGGTCGGAGCCACCCGCAGCGCCATGCGCAATGCGATCTTCTCCATGGGCAACGCCGTACGGCATCCCACTTACAGCGGATTGACCACCATGCGGGATCGCCTCGAAGAGAGCCTGTGGTCCCTGGCCGCGCAGTTCTCCGTCAGCCTATATAAAGATCATGCCGAAATGATCGCCTATAGCCATAATGGAGTAAAAGGAGTTTTCGAACGCCTCTATGACTGCGAGAAGGATAAAACGCTCCGGCGGATGTTCGAAGCATTTGTGACCGAATTCCGCGAATAGCCGGGCACGCTATCGCCACGACCCCCCAAATCCCACCGCACTACGAAATCCGCCGGGCTACTTGAAGCGCCCGTCGGATCGCATCTGGCGAGCCTGCTTTTTTTTGCCGGCCAGCCATCCCACGGAAGTCGCTTCGGGTGCGTCGAAATCGGGCACAAAGGGTTTGATGTCCAGCAGGGGGGTCCCGTCCAACACATCGATACGACCCACATGCAGAATGTTGGCTTCGCGGCCCAGCAGCGGGACCACCGAGAGGCCGATGGGATTGGGCCGGCGCGGGGCGCGGGTAGCGAACAAGCCGCGCAGCCGGTCGTCCAGGAAGGGTTTGACTTTCAGGTCGAACCCATCGGCGCGGTGGAACTGATAGATTAAAATGAGGTGGGAGAAGCCATCGATATCTTCCAGGCCATCCAGATATACTGGGTCCACGACCACGGTCGCGGTGACACCGTCGGCTCCGGTGGGCTGAATGGGCATATTTTCGATGGTTTTATAGGGGCTGTGGATGGTGCCGATGGGCTGCATGACAATGGCTTGCATGGGATTTACTCTCTCCTGTGCGTTCCCGCTATGAAGCAATGCTTTTAGGCCTTCTTCTTCCGCTCTTTTTTGATCTTCTCAAGAGCGTTTTTGACGGTCTCGCGGATCTCGGCCAGCCGGGCTTCGGAGGTCGCTTCAAAGCGCAGCACCAGGGCCGGCTGGGTGTTGGAGGCACGCACCAGGCCCCAACCACCGTCGAAGAGCACGCGGGCGCCGTCGATGTCAATCACCTTGGCCCGCTTGCGGAAGTATTCGGTCACCTGGGCAACCACGTCGAACTTGATGTCATCGCCGCAATCCATTCTGATTTCCGGCGTATTATAGGTTTGGGGAACGTCGGCCAGCAGTTGCCCGATGGTTTTGCCCGTGGCGGCCAGGATCTCCAGCAAGCGGCAGGCGGCATAGGTTGCGTCGTCATAGCCGAAATAGCGGTCCGCGAAAAAGAGGTGGCCGCTCATCTCCCCGGCCAGTTCGGCATGGGTCTCTTTCATCTTCTGTTTGATCAGCGAATGGCCGGTCTTGTACATGATCGGATGGCCGCCGTGCGTGGCGATATCGTCGTACAAGGTCTGAGAGCATTTGACTTCGGAGATGAAGGTGGCGCCGGGTTTGCGCGTTAGAATCTCCCGGCTGAAGAGGATCATCAACTGGTCGCCGTAGATCAGACGGCCGTCGGCGTCCACCACGCCCAGGCGATCGCCGTCGCCGTCGAAACCAAGGCCCACATCCAATTGCTTCGCCTGGACCAGGGCCACCAGGTCGGCCATGTTGGCCGCCACCGTGGGGTCGGCCTCGTGGTTGGGAAAGGTGCCGTCCATTTCGGTGAACAGCTCGTGTACTTCGCAACCGAGGTTGGCGATCACGGGAACGGCGGTCAGGCCGGCGGTGCCGTTGCCGGCATCGATGCCGACCCGCAAGGGCCGCTGCACTTCGATATTCTCCACGATGTGATCGACATAGGCCGGCAATATTTCATAATGGGTGATCTCGCCCTGCCCGGTCACGAAGGCCTGGTCGT
>JBAQGR010000341.1:0-9180 GCA_049287895.1 Desulfatitalea sp. | reverse complement strand
GTCAGGCTGCCATGAGTCCGGGCGCGCCAATCCTGCACGCTCGATGGACTGCGATCCTTATCGCCATAGGTCAAATGCAAGGTGTGGGTGGTCGGTGACAAAGGTCGCACCCGTTCTATGGCCGCGGTGAGCCGTTCAACGGCGTATCGGCGTGCATCGGGGTCGGTGCTGCCCAGATCCAGGTCCAGGGGTAGATGGACATTATAGGTAAGCTGCAAATCGATGGACAAAGCAGCCAGTCGGTCGATCTCCCCCTCGGAGGGCAGGCTCTCGGCGCGGCTTTCCAACAGCAGTAACTCGATTTCATCCACGAACGGTCCCAGGAGTTGCACATTGGTGGCATAGTCGGCCGGGTAGACAAACGAGGGGACGCTCAATCGGAAGGGGAACCGTTGCTTATAGGGTTGGGACAGCGTTGGATGCATATCGGTCCTATCGGAGCGCGTAGGATCCAGGTCCGTCCGCCGCGGCCAGAATCAGGAAAAGCACTGACTCGGTGATTTCGATCAGGGCGCCCAACATGTCACCGGTAATGCAATTGATTTTAATTCGGTAATAGACGAGCACGCCGGTGGTCACGGCCGCGAAGCCGACGACCATCCACACGCCCGCCCAGCCGGCGAAGAGCAGGGCGGCCAGTAGCACGGCCGCCAGCGCCCAATAATCCTGAAGTCGTGGCGCCTTCTGGAAAAAAGTGTGGCCGGTACCGCCCTCCGGCCGACCGTAAGGCAGGTAACGAACCCCGAACAGGACGCTGGCCCGGGCAACGGCCGGCACAAAGAGCAGGAAGAGGGGCCGATGGGTGTGAAGTCCGGATAGCCCGGCCCACTTGATGGCCAGAAAGCACACGACGGTTACCATGCCCATGGCGCCGATACGGCTGTCTTTCATTATAGCCAGAGATTTTTCAGGTGAGCGCTGGCCGTAAAGACCGTCGGCCGTGTCGGCCAGTCCATCCAAATGCAATGCTCCGCTGATCAGGGCCAAGGCAACTACATCCACAACCGCCACGGCCGCCTTTTCCCAGAGGAGGGACGCACCGAAATCCACCAGGAGCAACAGCCCGCCGACGAACAAGCCGCATAACGGAAAAAGGGGCAAGGTCCGTTGGGCATCCAGAGGTTGCGTCGGACCGCATGGGATGATGGTTAAAAATTGGATGCCGGATAGAAGGGGACGCCACATGTTTTGCTTCCAGATGTTACCGTTTTATTTGATGGGAATCGCAATGCCCGCTACCATCCACACAACGGATTGGCAGGCCGCGGCCACCTGTTGGTTGATCCTGCCGACCTGGTCGCGAAAGCGGCGCGCCAGGTGATTTTCGGGGACAATGCCGGCTCCGACTTCATTGGAAACCAGGATGATCGGGCAGGGGGGGGCTTGGAGCAATCCACACAGTTGATCGATTCGACTATTTATTTCGCTCTCATGTTCATATGCGAGCATCATATTGCTGACCCATAGGGTCAAGCAGTCCACCAGGATAAGGTTGGCCGCTGCCCCTTGTTGGGCAATGGCCTGAGCCAACTCGATGGGTACTTCCAGGGTTTGCCATTGGGGGCCGCGTTCTTGCTGGTGGCGTCGGACGCGGTCGTGCATCTCTGTGTCCTGGGGGACGCAGGTCGCTATGAAGAGTTTGCGTTTGCGCGGTCCTTCCATGGAGTTGCCCAGCAAGAGGGCCTGCCGGCTCTTGCCGCTGCGACAGCCGCCGATGATGAAGGTGGTCGGTTTCATAAGAAGTAGCCTATATACCGAATTTCGTATGCGATGCAAATCATGAAACCACTTTAAATAACAAAGGGCTTACAAGTGGTTCACTCGTAAGCCCTGTCTTGATTCTATGGTAGGCGGTACTGGATTTGAACCAGTGGCTTCCACCGTGTGAAGGTGGCACTCTCCCGCTGAGTTAACCGCCCGTTTACTCTCCGCCGGCCGCCATCTTCCGGGCCAGCTCAATTCAGGCCGTATATAGTGGTTGGCCCCAGTCCAAGTCAAGCGTTTTTTGGCTCTTCGCCATCGTCCTGCGCGGATCCCTCGGCCAAAGGCGGCAAAGCCGGTACTGTTTGCTCGGAGGGGGCAATCTCTTCCGGTGCAGGGTCGATCTGCTCCGCTTCGGTTTCAATAACTGGCCCGGTGCCGGCCATGACATTACCCAATTCGGCGATCTCCTTGGGGGTGGGCAGATCGTTGAGATCCTTGAGATCGAACATCTCCAGGAAAAGCTTGGTGGTGGCGTATATCAGGGGGCGACCGGCGATTTCCCGGCGTCCCAGAACACGAATGAGTTTGCGTTCCATCAGCTGGCGCAGGACGCCGCCGCAATCCACGCCCCGGATATGTTCGATATCAGCCCGGATGATCGGCTGCTTGTAGGCAATGACGGCCAGGGTCTCCAGGGCGGCACGGCTCAGGCGGTGGGGAGAGGGCTGCAACAGCCGCTTGATCCATTCATGATATTCGGGGCGGGAACGAATTTGCCACCCGCCGGCAACTTCCTGGAGCCAGAAACCACCGCCGCGCGTCGCATATTCGTAGGAGAGCGCTTGCAACGCGGCGCGGATTTCTTTGCCGTCGGTGGTTTCGAGGATACTGCGCAGCTTGTCCACGGCCAGTGGCTCATTGGCGACGAAGAGCAAACTTTCAATGATGTTTTTCAGATCCAGCATAGGCCGTATTATTGGTAGAAGAGCCGGATGGTGCCGCTTTGGGTACTCTGCACCGCCCTGACCAGGTTGAGTTTCATCAATTCCAGCAGCGCCAGGAATGTTACGATGATGTCCGTCCGCTGGGGCTCCTCGGGGAACATCTCGATAAAGGCGATCGACCCCTTTTCTTCCAGCACCGCGATGATGGCATTCATGCGATCTTTCACCGAAACGCGCTCCGCGGACAAATCCACGGTGTGGTCCTTGGACACCTTTTGCAAGATACGCTGAAAGGCGTCGATGAGCTCGAACAATCCGACCGGCATCAACTCCTGATCGCCGTTCAGGAACTCCTTGAGGTTGGCGCGACGGGTAAAAATTCTGTCGCCGAGCATATTCCGATTGGCCAACTCCTCAGCCGCCGATTTGATTTGCAGATACTCGGCCAGCGGACGCACGATCTCCAGCCTGGGATCCTCTTCGTCTTCATCGCCGGGGTGGGATGGCAGCAACATGCGCGATTTGATCTGGGCCAAGGTGGAGGCCATGAGCAGAAAATCGCCCACGTTGTCGATGTTCAGCAACTGCATCCATTCGAGATAGGCCAAATACTGCTCGGTCACCAGGGCCACGGGGATATCGTAGATATCCACCTCGTTCTTCCGGATCAGGTGGACCAGCAAGTCCATGGGGCCCTCGAACACGTTTTCGAGTTTAACCTTGTAGTCGGCCTCATTGGTGCTTAAATCGGCGTCGCTCATCGATTTGAAACTACCTCATGATTATTACAGGAGATCGTTTGACTTCGGCACCAGATGGGATCCTGGGGCGCGCGATACTGCCATCAATAGTTTATTTTCACGGCCGCGCGTACCTCTTGCATGGTCCGACACGCCACCTCGCGCGCTTTGCGATTGCCTTGGTCCATTATCTCCGCGACCATTTTCGGCCGGTCTTGAAAGTAGCGGCGTTTTTCGTGAATAGGCTCCAACGCCTGGATCAGATTCGCAGCCATCATCTTTTTGCACTCCACGCAGCCGATTTGCGCCCCGCGGCACTGGGTATTGATTTGAGCGGTGGTGGCCGCGTCGGTATACAGCTTGTGAAACTCATAGACGTTGCACACATCCGGATTGCCCGGATCGCTGCGCCGGGCCCGCTGCGGATCGGTGATCATCTGCATGACCTTGGCCTGAACCTGCTCCGGGCTTTCGGACAGATAGATGGCATTGCCGTAACTTTTACTCATCTTGCGGCGGTCGAGGCCCAAAATTTTTGGCGTTTGGGTCAGTATCGCCTCGGGTTCCGGGAAGACCGGTCCGTAGAGAAAATTGAAGCGGCGGGCAATTTCCCGGGTGATTTCTACGTGGGGCACCTGATCAACGCCCACCGGAACCCCCTGGGCCTTGTACATGATGATATCGGCGGCTTGGAGCACGGGGTAGCCCAAAAACCCGAATGTGGACAGATCCTTGTTTTGCATCTGGACAATCTGGTCTTTATAGGTGGGGTTGCGCTCCAGCCAGGGGACCGGGGTAATCATGGAGAGGATCAAAAAGAGCTCGGCGTGTTCGGGAATCTTGGATTGAATGAAGAGGGTGCTCTTTTCCGGCGATAGACCTACGCTCAACCAATCGAGAACGATCTCCTTAACATAATTTTCCAGGCCGCCGGGGTTTTCGTAGTCACTGGTCAAAGCGTGCCAGTCGGCAACGAAAAAGAAACACTCATATTGTTCCTGCATGGCGACCCAATTGGCCAGGGCCCCCAGATAGTTGCCCATATGAAGCGCGCCGGTGGGGCGCATACCACTTAAAATTCTTTTTCTGACCGTCATTTTGTTTCTCCAGCCGTTGAGCATGCTTGCGCTGCGTGGCTTTGTTTTGGCCCGAGCTCCGAACCGCGCCATAAATCTAAACAATTTACTGATTCGGGCAGTTGGAATCAAGCAAATTGTTGGTTGCTAAAAAATGTGATCGGCTGCCGGTTTTTTGCTTTGCTTCAGAAAGCTAAGGCCAAAATTGATAAGGGTTATCCCGCGGAATCACGCGAGGCTCTCTTTTGCCGATGGGTTTCCATCCAGCTCCGGACCCATTGCACTTCATCGTCGCGGGTTTCGACCTTGGCGTTGAGTTTGGCATCGAGCAGCGCCTCGAGAATTTGACTGAAGAGGGGGCCGGGCGTCAAGCCCATCGCCTTGAGATCTTGCCCGCCGATGATAGGTTTTGTTTTTCTCAAGATGTTGTAATAATTGGAGATGGCTTTTTTAACCGGTGTTGAACGGGTGGCCGCCATCATGTAGAGGATCAATTCGGTCCGAAATTCACACAGACGACGATATAGGGCGCTGTTCGCCTCGGGCAGGGCTTGCTCCAGTTGGTTGAGGCAATTGAGAGCCGCTAGGCGCTGCTGGCACAAGAGCTGTGAGTGGCGTGGAGCCAATTCCAATGCGCGGCAGATCTCCTCGGATGTTTCCAGATCGCAGGCGTGGATCAGCCCCATGAAATAAACGGTCCAGCGCAGAGAGGGCTCTTCGGTAAAGAGCAAATCGTGCCAGGCAATAACGCTTTTGACAGCATTGAGCAGATCGATCAGGTTTTTATTCAAGACGATGCTGGGATGAATGACTTTAAGCAGATCAAAATCCTGCATGCGTACGATGGCCGGTGTGGGGTTCTCTTCTTCAAGAATCTGTCGGATTTCGGTGAAGACACGCCGGCCGCTGAGCCTTTTGAAAAAATCCATTTTGACGGCATTGTCGATCAGGTTGGCGGTCAGCTTGCCGATGGTGAAATCAAAGCGCTGCTCGAAACGCAAGGCGCGAAACACGCGCGTGGGATCTTCGACAAAGCTGAGATTGTGCAACACGCGGATCGCTTTGTCCTTGATATCTTTTTGGGCCGAAAAAAAGTCGATGAGCTGCCCGAACTTTTCCGGGTTCAACTGGATCGCCAGGGTGTTGATGGTGAAGTCGCGGCGGAACAGGTCCAGCTTGATGGAGCTCATTTCCACGTCGGGCAGGGCGGCCGGGGAGCGATAATACTCGAGCCTGGCGGTGGCCACGTCGATCTTGAAACCGTCAGGGAAAATGACGACGGCCGTGCCGAAGGCTTTATGGGTGTGGAGGCGGGCGTTAAAATAGGCCGCATAGGCTTTGGCGAAGGCGATACCGTCGCCTTCGATAACGATGTCGATATCTTCATTGGAACGATACAAAAACAGGTCGCGAACAAAACCGCCCACCACATAAGCGCCATAAGCCAGGTCGTCGGCAACTTGCCCGACTTTACGCAAGGTGGCCATCATGCGCTCGGATAAGCGTTCCTGCATGAAATTGGAGACATTGCGCGTTCTCTTCTGGGTGGCTTGTTTGAAAAGATCGGGGGAATGGCTGTTGGTCAAATGGGATTGTTGCACCAGGATGGTGAGCAGATCTGTTCGCGTGATCACGCCCACGATTTTGTCAGCCTCCATCACCGGCAAGATGCGCTGCTTGTTGCCGATGATTTTCTCTTGAACCTCCAAGAGCGTGGCATCCGGTGTTACGGTGAGCAACTCGGTGTTCATATAATCTTTGACTGGGACATGGCCCAGGTCATGATAGATCGTTTTTTCGATTACCTGACGCGTGGTGTAGCCCAGGAGCGCATCGCGTTCCCCCCCATGGGCAGTGATCAACAAGGCGTTGATGTTGTAACGGGTCAGCAGTGTGTTGGCTTCGGCGCAACTGATTTCGGCGTGGGCCATGATGGGCGGAGAAGACATTAGATGGCGCGCTTGGCGCACTCCTTTGACCTGACGACGGATCTCGGCCAACATCGCTTGCTCCACCTGGGCCAGAGTTTGTCCCTTAATCGTCGCGGCGGCCGCCGACGGGTGGCCACCACCGCCTAATGCGCCGACGATTTCGCCCACATCCACGTCGTCGGTTCGGCTGCGGGCCACGACGTACACTTTATTCTCCATCATGACCAGGGCGAAGATGGCGCTGATATCTTCCATTTTGACCATTTTATGGATCAGGAAGGCGAAGTCGGGAAGATATTGGTCAAAGGTCGCCATGGTGACCACAATATCAATACCGTTGATCACATAGCGCGTGGCCGCCTGGATCAGATCATTCAGACAGCCAATCTGCTCCGGGCTGATTTCCCGGGCGATCAGATTGGCAATGACATTGATGTTGGCGCCTTTGGAGACCAAAAAGGCGGCGGCCTGAAGATCTTCGGCGGTGGTGGAAGAAAAGGTGAAAGAACCGGTGTCCTCATATATGCCAAGGCACATGATGGTGGCTTCCTCGGCGGTGACACTCAACTGTCGGGCGCGAATAATGTCCGCCAGGATGGTCACGGTGGCTCCGGTGATGCGATGGATATCGTGTTGGCCGACAATGTCTTCTTTTTTAATGGGGTGGTGATCGTAAACGTGGATTTCCAGATCAGGCTTCTCGAGCAGTTCGGCCAATCGACCGATACGGTCGGCCTTGCGGGTATCCACCAGAACCAGGCGTTTGACCCGCGCTGGATCGATATCCTTGATCTCGGCCAGGTTGAAGAGATAGACCATGGATTGAATAAAAAAGTTACGCAGATTTTTTTCCTGAGACCCCGGGAAAACGACCAAAGCACCAGGGTAAAGCTTTTGCGCGGCCAGCATCGATGCCATGGCATCAAAATCCGCATTGATATGCGTGGTAATGATGGTCAACCCATTTTGCGTTGAAGGGGTGGCCGTCAGTGGCATCGAAGGGGGCAGGGGCATGGATTCCTCATATTTTTAAGCGGTTCGATGGCACTAAGGTATGCACAGAAGCCCGCTTTTGGCAAGCATCGATTGGAAACATTGGTTGGAAACATCTTTGGTAACATCAGGGGCTGCCTCATACTCCGAAGGGCCGACTCTTGCCCATGTTTCCTGCAAAGGATGACATCCATTTGACATTGCTCCCGGGTTGGTGGGCCATTTATTTGGCAGTAAAGTTGGCCTTTGCTCTTGCCTCCGATTCGATAACCGCTGCGATGAACTATTTTCTGGGACTTTCCTTGTGGCCTGATAATTGCAGTTGGTTGGAGGGGATTGGCGCGCAAAAGGTATGAAAGCAATAATTGTAAATAAAATAAATCTCTTGTCGTTTGAAAGAGTTTATGGTAGCAAAATTATAGATAAAATCGGTTCATGGCGGAAAAACGCGCTATCGCGATGAGGACCGAAAAGGCCCTCTGTGGGTTTGGACGATCCTGATGCTGACTGCCTGCAGTCACCATGAAAATCGACGGTAAAGGGCATGGGCAACGATCTATTTTGCCCAATGTGGGAATGCACAGAAAGCCTGGGAGAGTGCTATGCCGGTTTATTTGTGGGAAGGTAAGAACAAAAGCAACCAGATCCAGAAAGGACAACTGGAAGCGGTCAGCGATGAGGCGGTTCGGGCCCATTTGAACCGCCTCCGAATTGTTCCTACTAAAGTCAAACAGAAGCCCAAAGACCTTTTTGCGAACATCGCTTTTCTCCAGCCAAAGGTCAAAGAAAAAGACATCATCATCTTCGCGCGGCAATTTTCAACCATGATCGATGCTGGTCTGCCGATCATCCAGTGCATGGATATCCTTCAATCCCAACAGGAAAATGCCACATTCAAAAAGATGCTCAAGGATATCAAGGATCAGGTCGAAAGCGGATCTACTCTGGCCGAGGCCCTGAAACGCTATCCCAAATATTTCAACACTCTATTTACCAATATGATCGCGGCCGGTGAGGCTGGCGGTATTCTCGATGTGATCCTGAAGCGTTTGTCCGCTTATATGGAGAAGGCCGCCCGGCTGAAGCGTCGTGTCAAGGGTGCCATGGTCTATCCGGCCATTACTATATCCGTTGCGGTCGTCGTGGTGGCCATTATTCTCATCTTCGTAATCCCCGTCTTCCAGGAGATGTTCAGCGAATTTGGCAGCAAGCTGCCGGCGCCGACCCTTATGGTCATTGCCATGAGCGAGTTTGTCAAGTCGAAGATCCATTTTATAATTGGCGCCTTGATCATTTTCTTCTTTGCGTTCAAATATTACTACCGGACCGACAAGGGCCGATTGGCGGTCGATGCCATTATCCTCAAACTGCCGGTATTCGGTATGCTCTTGCGCAAAGTGGCCGTGGCCAAGTTCACCCGCACCATGGGAACCATGCTGGGCAGCGGCGTGGCCATCCTGGAAGCACTGGATATAGTGGCCAAGACCTCCGGAAATCGCATCGTTGAAAATGCCATTTATGCGGTGCGCACCGGTATCGCCGAAGGGCGCACCATGGCCGATCCGCTGCAGGCCAGCGGCGTTTTCCCGCCCATGGTGTGCCAGATGATCGCCGTGGGCGAATCCACCGGCGCGCTGGATGCCATGCTGGAAAAGATCGCCGATTTTTATGATGAAGAGGTTGATCAGGCCGTGGAAAATCTGACCGCCATGATCGAGCCGATGATGATTGTCTTTTTAGGTATAGTCGTGGGCGGTCTGATAGTTGCGATGTACCTGCCCATCTTCAAAAT
>JBAQGR010000340.1:0-2565 GCA_049287895.1 Desulfatitalea sp. | reverse complement strand
CTGGCCAGTTACTATGCCCACAAATTTCACGGACGGCGCACGGCCAGCGGTGAACGCTACAACGAAAATGCCATGACCGCCGCACACCGGCGTCTTGCCTTCGGCACGAGGGTCACGGTCCACAACGTGGAGAACGGCCGGGCCGTGGAGGTGCGCATCAACGATCGCGGGCCCCACAGGAAGGGGCGGATTATCGATCTGAGCTATGGCGCCGCCAGGCAGTTGGGCATGCTCAAGGATGGCGTCGCGCGCGTCAAGATCAGAGCTTCCCCCTGACCCGCAACGGATTCGACGCATTCAGCTCTTTACACCTTGGACCTGTGTTGCCATTATCGTTGTGGTGGCCGATATAGAGGCTCTCTTCTCTACCACTTTACCAATGAACGGCGATTCTCTTATGGGTCGCGTAACCTTTGGCGGGCAGCCAAAAGAAAGGATGGCGGGCATGTTTAAGGAGTTCAAGGAATTTGCGATGAGGGGCAATGTGGTGGACATGGCGGTCGGTATCATCATCGGAGCGGCCTTCGGGGCGATCGTGCAATCCCTGGTGGCCGATGTCATCATGCCGCCCATCGGGTTCGTTCTGGGAAATGTCGATTTTTCAAATCTCTTTCTCACCTTGAAAGACGGTGGGGTGGCCGGCCCCTACGCCGCCCTGGCCGAGGCCCAGAAAGCCGGTGCCGTGACGATCAACTACGGCATGTTCTTCAACAAGATCATCAGTTTTATGATAGTGGCCTTTGCGGTTTTCATGTTGGTCCGCGGCATGAACAAGCTAATCAAAAAAGAAAAGCCCGCGGTTACCACCAAGGATTGCCCGCATTGCTTCTCGGCCATACCCATCAAGGCCCGGCGCTGTCCGCAGTGCACCTCGGAACTGACGGCCTGATCTTTAATGGCTGTGCAAGGTTGATTTTCCGTGCAGCTAAGAAGATCCTGGCCGCGTTCTTCATCCTTCTTCCCTCTTCGTCCGCCCAACGCCATCCAACACCTGGCGAACGGTCAGACCCAATTTGTTGCGCACCAGGGGTTTCATGATCAGGGCGTCGATGCCCAGCCGTGCCATCATATCCGGCGTCACCTTCTGGCTGTACCCGGTGCAGATCACGATAGGAATATCCGCCCGGATGGCGCGCAGTTTTTCTGCCAGTGTATCTCCGGTCATCCGGGGCATGGTCATATCGGTCATGACCAGGTCGAAAGCGCGGGGTTGCTGTTCGAAGAGCGACAGGGCTTCGACGCTGTCGGTGCGAATGGTCACCCGGTAGCCTAATCGCGCCAGGATCTCCTTGGCCAGGTCGGCCAGGGGGGCTTCGTCGTCCACGAAGAGAATGCGCTCGTGGCCCAAGGGTACAAACTCCTGCGGGACGGCCTGCACCGTGCTGGGTTGTTGAATGATCGGCAGGTAGATCGTAAAGACACTTCCTTCTCCCAGGCGGCTCGCCACGGTGACAAGGCCGTCGCAGCCGCGCACGATTCCCTGAACCACCGCAAGCCCCATGCCCGTTCCTTCCCCCTTCTCCTTGGTAGTAAAGTAGGGGTCGAAGATCCGGTCGATCACGATGGGGTCGATGCCATGGCCCGTGTCGCTCACTTCCATCTTCAGGTAACGACCGGGCCCAAGACCCGCGAGGTGATCGGTGCCATGGGTGGCCAACTCCTCTTCGAGCAACACGACCCGCAAGCGGCCGCCTCTCTGGCGCATGGCATGGCTGGCATTGGTGCACAGGTTCATGATCACCTGGTGGATCTGGATCGGATCGGCGCGCACGATCGCCTCGCTGCGGACCTCCACCTGGATGTCGATGGTGGAGGGCAACGAGGGGCGCAGCAGTTTGAGGGCCTCTTTGATGATCGGCTGAATCTGAATGGGTTTGGACTCGCTTTCGGTTTGGCGACTGAAGGTGAGGATCTGTTGGACCAGATCGCGCGCCCTTTGTCCGGCGCGTAACACCTGGCCGACGTAGGCGGGGTTGGCCCGGCCGTGATTGGCGTCGTCCAGGGCCAACTCCGAATAGCCCAAAATGGCGGAAAGGATATTATTGAAGTCATGGGCGATACCGCCGGCCAGTGTGCCGATGGCTTCCATTTTTTGAGCCTGGCGCAGGCGCGTCTCGTTTTCGATGCGCTCCCGTTCCAACAATTTGACCGCGCTGATGTCGGTGGCCACATGCAGCCGCACGTACCGTCCGTCTACCCATTTAATCGCCCGGTCATGATGCAGAAACCAGCGGTTGCGGGCGGCGTTGGTGCCTTCCCACACGCAGACACCCTTGGGTTGGCCGCGTTCGTCCAGCAGGTGCTCTGGAGTGCATTGATGGCAGGGCCCCTCTTTGTCGTAAAAATCCCGCCAGCAGGGCTGAGCGCTCGCGCTGCCCGTGAACATTTCGCGCATGTGGCGATTCATAAAGATCACCTCATTGCTGTCCATGTGCGCTGCATAAATGACGGCATCGATGCTGTCCAGGACGGTGAGCAAGGTGTGATGGGCTTCGCGCAGCGCGCTTTCTTTGAATACGGAGGAGGTGACGTCGGTCATGACGTGGATAAAGCCGTTGAGCCGCC
>JBAQGR010000339.1:0-4426 GCA_049287895.1 Desulfatitalea sp. | reverse complement strand
CACGCCCAATCCTATCGATCCGGCGAAAAAGGCGTTGCCCAGCGACCACTTGCGGCGGATGGCCAGCAGCACCAGTCCAAAAATCAGCAAAATGCGGACGATGGCGGGTATGGCGTCTATCCAGGCGGCATATAAATACACGGGGAATTCCTTCGACCTCTCGGGGTCATCCCCGCGAAGGCGGGGATCCAGGCATTCAAATGATTCCGGACGCCCGCCTTCGCGGGAGTGACGGCGCGAGGGTTTTCTGCGAAATCGTGAACCACTATCATGGCGATAATCTGCCTGCCAAGGCCACCCACTCGCCCCGCGTCAGCGTCTCGTCGATGCGGAACCCGCACGCGGTCATTTTGCGGGCCACCGTCTCCCGGCAACTCTCGATGATGCCCGAGCAGATGAACAGACCGCCCGGCCGGAGCACGGAGACGATCCGGTCCAGCAAATCGATGATCACGTCAGCTAAAATATTGGCCACCACCAGGTCGAAGCGACTCTCCACCACATCCACCAGGTAGCCGCAACGCAGTTCGCTGCGCTCCGGGGCGATGCCGTTGAGCCGCAGGTTGTCGCGGGCGATGGCCACGGCCAGGGGGTCCAGGTCCACGCCGCTCAATCGGCCGGCGCCCAGCTTGGCCGCGGCAATGAGCAGGATACCCGAGCCGGTGCCCACATCGAGCACTGCCTGCCCCGGCCGCAGATGGTTCTCCAGCAGTTGCACGCACATGGCCGTGGTGGGGTGGGTGCCGGTGCCGAAGGCCATGCCCGGATCGATTTCGATCACCTGCTGACCCGGCTCGGGGGCGTATTCCTGCCAGGTGGGTTTGACCACCAAACGGGCTGTGATCGCTTCCGGGTAGAAAAAGGCTTTCCACGATTCGGCCCAATCCTGTTCGTCCAGGCCCTGGTAGGTGACGGTGTATTGCAGCCGGTGGCCGCGGGCCAGGTCGGCCAACGCCTGCTCCAGCTCCGCGCGACGGGCTTCGAGCCGGTCGTCGGCCGGCAGATAGCCGGTCACCGCCGGTTGCAGCGGCCGGGCCACCGCGTCCGAACCCCACCCTTCGGCCGGTTCCAGATGGGGGTCATCCACCACCACACCGCTGGTTCCCAGATCTTGGAATATGTCGGCGATCCACTCGACGATCAGATCTTCGTCGTCACCGGCAAAGGTTACTTTGGCTGCAATCCACTGCACGGTTAAAAAATGCTCATTAATCTCAAGGCGATCTGAAAATAGATGGTGATCCCCAGCGCATCGATGATCGTGGCGATGAAGGGGCCGGCGGTCAAGGCCGGATCGAGATTTATTTTTTTAAGCACCAGGGGCATCAGGGCGCCGATCAGATTGGCTGTCAGCAGGGTGGCCAGCAGGGCCACGGATACGATCAGGCCCAGCATCACGTTGCGATCCTGTATATATACCCTGAAATAGGCCATCAATCCCAGGGCCCCGCCCAGAAAGAGTCCCATCACCAGCTCGCGCCGGAACAGGCGGCCGAAATCACTCAGTTCGATCTCCCCCAGGGCCATGCTGCGCACCACCATGGTGGCCGACTGGGTGCCGGCATTGCCGCAGGTGCCCATGACCATGGGGATGAAGAAGGCCAACGCCATCATCTGATGCAACACCGCGGCGTTGAGCTCCATGATGGTGGTGGAGATGAGCGAGGTGAAAAGCAGAATCGCCAGCCAGATGAAGCGGCTCCAGAAGAGCCTGGGCAGCGGCCGTTTGAAGTACTCCTCATCAAAGGGCATAACCGCCGAGATGCGTTGAAAGTCCTCGGTGCTTTCGGCTTCGATGATGTCGAGGACGTCATCTACGGTGATGATGCCCAGCAGGCGGTTCTCCGTATCGACCGCCGGCACGGCCAACAGGTCGTACTTGGAGATGATGGCCGCCACCTCCTCGATGTCCATGCTGTGGGGCACGCTGATGACATTGGTCTCCATGATGGAATCCAATCCCGCGCTGGGTTTGGACATGATCAGTTCGCGCAGCGAGATGGTGCCGATCAGATGGCGTTCCGCGTCGGTGATGTAAATATAGTAGATGGTCTCTTTGTTGGGCGCCTGCAGGCGTAACTGTTCCAGCGCCGTGCCCACCGTCAGGTGTTGGGGCAGCATGGCGTATTCAGTGGTCATGACGGCGCCGGCCGTGCCCTCTTCGTAGTGCCACAACTTGCGGATGTCATTGCGTTCGGCCTGGGCGATGAGCGGCATGATCGCTTCGCGCACATCGTCATCCACGGCTTTGAGCAAATCCACGCGGTCATCCGGTTCCATATGTTCCACGAAGCGCAGCATGGTCTGAGCATTGGAGGCTTCCAGGCACTCCTGCTGCGTTTCCATGGAGAGCAGGGCAAAGGCTTCCACGGCCTTGTGATTGCCGATATATGCGAGCAGCTTTACCAGTTGGGAGGGTTTGGCATCGCTGTCTTCCAGGGCTTCGGCGATGTCCGCGGGGTGCAGATTGCGAAGGGCTTCGATCTCTTCGCGGCGCTCTTGGGCGTCGGCAAATTCCAGCAGGTGAACGATGTCGAGCGCGTAGGACATGCAGCGCCTCCTGAACGTATGGCCTGGGCCGTTGGCCCGGCGGGACGCTCAGGGCGGCGCCTTAGATAGTGCGGTAGGGCGTGCGCATGGCGAGGGCGTGCCTGTGTCGGGGCCGAACGGAGACAGACCGATAGATTGTGTTTCGACTAGGGGGTTGCGTTTCGCAACTACCACCAGAGTCCTTTTCGTCCATGGGTTCCTCTTTACATCCGCCACAAACAACGTGCCGAACCAGCCGGCACCGAACACTTACGCTTTAGGTTCTATCCTTTTTCCGGCAACGGACGCTAATGCAACCATTTTGAAAAAGCAAGCCTAAATATCCTTTTGGGACTTGCTTAAACTGTGCTTGAAACCATCGAGGCTCTGGGTTGCCTGAACCAAATAAAAATCTACTCCCCGGCCTAGCGGCCTTCAAGGGAGGAGGAGATTTTGGGTGGCATGGAGGACGGGGCGGCGGTCAACGCCCGACCTGTCCCGACTTGAATCTGTCAACGGTCGGCGCCATCATTTAATATCTGAACGCCTTGGCCTCTTTGATATCCAACCCTTTGAAGCGGAAATCGGTAAGCTCTTTATCCATTCGGTTTTTGGCGATGGAGTCGCTCTTGTAGGCGACCCGAGCGCTCACCGTAAAATTGGTGCCGTTGACCTTCAGGCCCTGCTCGAGGTGTTTTAGAAAGGCCGCTTCCATTTTTAGAATGCTGGCCGTGTCACCGGCATACTCTTCCTCGTTGTAGCTCTCGCCGTTGACCTGCTGGGTGAAAATCGGCGAGTGATAGACCACCTTGTCTTTGTAAGAGTAAGCCACGATGTAGTTGTAGGCGGTTTCCTTGGCCCAGCTCAGCGGAGCGGCGATCATCACCCCCAGGACAAGAACAAGCAGCAGCTTTACACTCTTGATCTTCATGCGTACACCTCCCCTGTGCGTCAAGGCCCCTTTGATTGTAGATGACTCACACGCGATTGTCACAAACACGGCAACCATACCATGGAACAGTAAGCAGAGCAAACGGGCCGCGGCCATCCGGCCATCCCCGGCGGTTCGGCAGAAGAGACGTTGGTTCGGAGGAATTAGTTTACATTCATTGAGATAGACGGTTTCGCAAAAAGTCCGCAACCGTCACTCCCGCGAAGGCGGGAGTCCAGAACCGTCTGAAAGCCTGGATCCCCGCCTTCGCGGGGATGACGTAAACGGACCCCTGTGACTTTTCCCAAGTTCATCAAGAAACGTCCTGTAAAAATCTCACCGGAAGGGAATTCAGGTGGCGATTCGTGCAGTTAGCGGATAGTCCGGCTGTTAAAACTTCTCCCGGGGCGGATTGAAGTAGCCATGGCACAGCCGCGGAAACGCCCGGCGCACCTGTTCGAGCAAGGACTTTACGCCCACGGGCCGGCCCTGGCGGTCCGCCTGGCCCATGATCGCCAGATAGCGCAGCGGATCGAAATTCAGATTGCGCCACTGGATCATCTGGATGGGGTGCTCGCCAAGAAACGTCAGCAGCCCATCGCGCTCCTCGGGGGTATCGGTAAACCCCGGACAGTTCAGATAGTTGATGGCCACATGCGCGCCCCGCGCCAAGGCGGTGTCGATGGTCTCCAGCACATCCTCGAAAGCGTAGCCCTTGGGGCGGAAATAGGCTTCGTAGCAGGGTTGGCGCACGCTGTTCATGCTGATGCGCACGCTGTCCAGGCCTGCCTCCAGAAGATCGGCGATCTTTTGGGGAAGGCTGCCGTTGGTGTTCATGTTGATGGTGCCTTGGTCGGTTTGGGCCCGGATCATCCGGATGGCGGTTCGGATGGTATCGGCCGCCATCAAGGGGTCCCCTTCGCACCCCTGGCCGAAACTGACCACCGCGTGTTGGACCCGCCCGAT
>JBAQGR010000338.1:0-2971 GCA_049287895.1 Desulfatitalea sp. | reverse complement strand
TTCAACGCCGAGGATGCCACGGTCTATTTCCGCCCGGGGGACCGGGTGGCGGTCAGTTGGATCGAAGGCTGGGAGGTGCTGCTGCCCCATGAAGGATAGCCGCTTTTTCCGCCGCCTGGTCGTATCGGCCATCCTGGTCTGGATGGTGCTCTTCGCCTTTGGCCCCAACCTGCTGGTGCTGCTGGGCAGCTTCGGCCATACCAGCGGTGCGGCCTTCATCGAGCCCGGTTTTTCCCTGAACAACTACCGCCGGCTGCTGGAACCGGCTTACGGACAGATTCTGCTCTCGTCCCTCTATCTTTCCGGCGGCGTGACCCTGATCTGCCTGGTGTGCGGCTACCCATTTGCCGCAATTCTGGCGCGCACGCGGCCGCCCTGGCGCAACCTCTTATTGCTTCTGGTGGTGATCCCCTTCTGGACCAACTCCCTGGTGCGCACTTACGCCATGATCGCCATCCTCAACGCCAACGGCATCGTCAACCGCCTGCTGCTGGCCGCGGGCCTGATCGATACACCGCTGCCCATGATGTACACGGCCGGCGCAGTACTGGCCGGCCTGGTCTACACACTGCTGCCCTTCATGGTGCTGCCACTCTATGCCGCCATCGAGCGCCTGGACCAGCGCTATGTGGAGGCGGCACGAGACCTCGGCGCCACGCCGGCCAAAACCTTTATGCGCATCGTGCTGCCCCTGACCATGCCGGGCATCGTGTCGGGCTGCATGCTGGTATTTCTGCCGGCTATCGGCATGTTCTACGTCTCCGATGTGCTGGGCGGGGCCCGCAGCATGCTGCTGGGCAACTTTATCCGCGACCAGTTCCTCACCAGCCGTGACTGGCCCTTTGGATCAGCGGCCAGCGTGGCCCTGACCCTGGTAATGGGCCTCATGCTGCTGCTCTATTGGAAGAGCAACACCCGGCTGTCGCGCAGGGAGTGGACATGAGACGCCCCCTGAAAATCATCTATGCGGCCCTGGTCTACCTGTTTCTCTACCTGCCGCTGGGGGTGATGGTGGTTTACTCGTTCAACGCCTCGCGCTTTTCCATGCAGTGGAAAGGCTTCACCTTGCACTGGTATGATCAGTTGATCCACGATGGCAGCTTGATCCAGGCGGCCCTGCACTCGCTGGCCATCGCGGCGGTGTCGGCCACGGCCGCCTGCCTGATCGGCACGGTCACGGCCCTGGCCATCCAGCGCTGGCGCTTTGTGGGCCGCAAGTCGATCCACGCCGTGCTCTTTGTCATGATGATGTCGCCCGACATCGTTATCGGCATCTCGCTGCTGGTGCTCTTCATGGCCCTGGCCCTGCCGTTGGGCTTCTGGACCCTGTTCATGGCCCATGTGACACTGTGCGTGCCCTTCGTGGCCATCACCGTGCACGCCCGGCTGCAAGGCTTCGACCCGCACCTGGTGGAGGCGGCCCGGGATCTCGGCGCCGGCGAGTACGAGGTGTGGCGCCACATCGTGCTGCCCATGACCATGCCCGCCGTGCTGGCCGGCTGGTTCATGAGCTTCACGCTGTCGCTGGACGACGTCATCATCGCTTTCTTTACCACCGGTCCAACCTTCGAAGTACTTCCCTTGCGCATTTACTCCATGGTGCGCCTGGGGCTCAAACCCGAGATCAATGCGCTGTGCGCTGTCATGATCCTCATAACCGCCGTTGCCGTCGTGACGACGCAAGGGCTGCTGAAGGAGCGAAAATGAAACGTTGGCTATTCTCCCTGGTTTTACTTCTCTGTGCGGCAAGCGGCGCCTGGGCCGCCGAAAAGAAGTTGTATGTCTACTGCTGGTCCGAGTACATCCCCGAGGCGGTCCTCGAGCAGTTCACCACCGAGACCGGCATCAAGGTCGTGCTCTCCACCTATGACAGCAACGAGGCCATGTACGCCAAGGTGAAAATGACGGGCAAGGGTTACGATCTTATCGTGCCCTCCACCGATTTTGTCGCGCGCATGCGCAAGGAGGATTTGCTGCTGCCCTTGGATAAAAAGATGCTGGCTAACCTCGGCAATTTGAACCCCAAAATCCTCGACCAATCCTTTGATCCGGGCAACACCTACAGCATTCCCTACATGTGGGGCTCGACCGCCATTGCCGTCAATACGGCCGACCCAGTGGCCGCTACGGTGACCTGCCTGGCCGATTTATGGAAACCGGAACTCAAAGGCAAACTGCTGCTGCCCAACGACCAACGCTCGGTGCTGGGCCTGGGGCTCAAACGGCTGGGATTTTCCTGGAACGAGACCGATCCGGCCCATATCCAGAAGGCGTGCGAGCTGCTCAAGCCGCTGATGGCCAACGTGCGCGTGTTCGATTCGGATTCACCCAAGCAGCCCCTGCTCAACAACGAGGTGCAGGTGGCCGTGCTCTATAACGGGGAAGCCTACATCGCGGCCAACGAAAATCCCAAGATCCGCCACATCTATCCACCCGAAGGCTTTGGCCTGTGGCTGGACAGCCTGTGCATTCCCAAGGGTGCCAAAAACGTGGCCCAGGCCCACGCCTTCATCAACTTTATCCTGCAACCCAAAGTCGGCGCGGCCATCAGTACCGAGATGGGCTACTCGTCGCCCAACCTCAAAGCCATGGAACTGCTGCCGGCCGAAGTGCGCAGCAACCCCATCGTCTATCCCGACGAGGCCACCCTGGCACGCGGCGAATTTGAAACCGACCTGGGCAAGATCGAGCGGATTTACGAAAAGTGCTGGACCCGCCTGAAGACCGGCAATTGATCGGCACGGCACATCTTTTATCTCCAGTGAAGCCGATTCAAGAAAGGACAGTGATGGAGATATCCACGATGGGTTTACGATTGATCGTTTTACTTATTGACAAATCCATTTGGGACTGGCATTAACGCCAAAGTTAGGACTTCAAATCCATATTTTATTGTTATATAGCTGTGATGGTGCTACCCGGGCAGTGTCGTTCTTAGGCGTCCCCCCCCTTTAGCCTTGCCGAGCGGCGC
>JBAQGR010000337.1:0-2746 GCA_049287895.1 Desulfatitalea sp. | reverse complement strand
TGAGGGCGAGGTGAAGGTTTGGGCGCCTCGAAATCGGCCAGTTCGATGCACACCCCGTCCAGGGCCGCCGCTGCGTGAGGGGACAACGGCTGTCGCAGTCTGTGCCTTTCCGGCGTGAAGTGGTGTTCGGGCAGACCGGTGGCCTGTTGAATCCATTGGGTATCGGTGGCCTCTTCCAGGCCGCTCTGCACCGGCTTCCAGTAGAGGCCGTGCGTGCCGGCCATAAGGATGGCCGCCACCACGCTCTTGCCCACATCAGTGCCGGTGCCGGTGATGAAGAGCTGGGGGGGGAGTACAAACATAAGCGAATCAGAATCTCCATTGCCCGAAGGCGTCGATGACCCGTTGGATATCTTCCGACTGGTGCAGCGCCGTCACCGCCAGGCGGATACGCGATCGATCGCGCTCCACCGTGGGCGGCCGGATGGCCGAGGCATAAATGCCATTGGCGGCCAGCCATTGGGAGAGGGCCACGGCCTTGCTCTCCGGGCCCACCACCACCGGAACGATCTGGGTGGCGGAGCGGCCGCAATCCCACCCCATCCGTTGCAACGAGGTCCTGAGAAGATCGGCATTAGCGCGCAGCCGGCGGCGATCCGCGTCCATGGCGGGAATCAACTCCAGGGCGCCGGAGATGGCTCCCAGCACTGCCGGCGGCAGAGCCGTGGAGTAGATGATCCCGGCGCAGCAATTGATCAGGTAGTCGCGCAGATGTTGCGACCCGGCCACATAGGCGCCGAAAGTGCCGCACGCCTTGCTGAAAGTACCCACCACCACATCCACGCCCCGGCTGTGGGTCAGCCCCATGCCCTGAGGGCCGAGCACCCCGGTGGCGTGGGCTTCGTCCACCACCAGGATGGCCTCGAACGCCTGGGCCAGCGCCACCAACTCTTCCAGGGGGCACAGGTCGCCATCCATGCTGAACACCGACTCGGTAACGATCAGGATCCGCGAAAATCCCTGGGGGCGATGATGCTCGAGCAGGGCACGCAGGTGGTCGGTATCGTTGTGCTCAAAAATTTCAACGCGGCAGCGGGCCAGCCGGGCGCCCTGGATCAAACTGTTGTGATTGAGCCGATCGGAGAGAATCAGCGCATCGCGGTCGGCCAGGGCCGGCAAAAGGGTTACATTGGCCTGGAAACCGGAGTTGAAGACCAGGCTGGCCTCGGTCCCCTTGAGGGCCGCCACCTTCTCTTCCACGGAGGCAAAAAACGGCTGGTTGCCGCAGATCAGCCGTGAAGAACCGCTGCCGGCGCCGTAGTGTTCCAGATATTCGCAGGCGCGCTGCTTGAGCAACGGATGGCGGGCCAGGCCGAGATAGTCGTTGGAGCAGAAATTGATCATCGTGCGATCGCCGACCTGGAGGGTTGCGCCCTCGCCCGGATCGACGGTTTCAAGGAAGCGCCGCTGCCGGCGCTCTTGGCGCGCGTGCAGTTCCTTTTCCAGGAAGTCCCATTTGGTGTTCATGGGTCGAGACTCTCTGCTTCGGCAACGGTCTGGACCAGGGCCGTGGTCAAGCGGCTCAAATCGTCGGGAGCGATGATATAGGGCGGCATGATGTAGACCAGACGGCCAAAGGGCCTGATCCACACCCCGCGTTCCACGAACCGTCGCTGGATCGCACGCATGTGGACCGGACGGTGCAATTCCACCACGCCCACGGCCCCCAGGGTGCGCACGTCGGCCACCTGGGGCAGCTCAGCGCACGGCGCCAGCTCGCGGGCCATCTGGGCCTCGATCCGTTGGACACGTTCGGCCCAGGGCGATGCGAGCAGCAGCCGCACGCTGGCCAGGGCCACGGCACACGCCAGTGGATTGGCCATGAAGGTGGGTCCGTGCATCAACACCCCCGCGCCGTCCGCCGAAATAGCGCTGCTCACCGATCGTGTAGACAAGGTGGCCGCCAGGCTCAGGTAACCGCCGGTCAGGGCCTTGCCCAGGCACAGGATGTCCGGGCAGACACCTGCATGCTCGGCGCCGAACAGCTTACCGGTGCGGCCGAAGCCGGTGGCGATCTCGTCAAAAATCAACAGGACTTCATATTGGTCGCACAAGGCCCGCACCTGGCGCAGATACTCAGGGTGATAGCACCACATGCCGCCGGCCCCTTGCAGGATCGGCTCCAGAATCACGGCGGCCAGACCGGCATGGTGGGCTGCCATCAATTGCCCGAAGCGCTCCAGGTCGCGCGCGTCCCACGCGCCGCCGAAGCGGCAGCCGGGCCGGTCGGCGAAATAATGGGGGGTGAGATGGGAGCGGAACATCCCATGCATGCCGGTGACCGGGTCGCACACCGCCATGGCTCCGAACGTATCGCCATGGTAACCGCCGCGGATCGTGAGCAGCCGGTGCTTCTGGGGATTGCCCCGGGCGATCCAATACTGCAAGGCCATTTTGATGGCCACCTCTACGGCCACCGAGCCCGAATCGCAAAAAAAGACCGCATCGAGCCCTGCGGGGGTGATCTCGACGAGCAGTTGGGCCAGCTCCACCGCCGGACGATGGGTCAGACCGCCGAACATGACGTGGGCCATGCGCGCCGTCTGGTCCGCCACGGCCGCATTCAACGTGGGATGGTTGTACCCGTGGATGGCGGCCCACCAGGAGGACATGCCATCGATGAGCTCGGTGCCGTCCTCGAGCCGCAGGCGCACACCGCTGGCCGAGGCGATGGGGTACACCGGCAACGGATCGACCATCGCGGCGTAGGGGTGCCACACATGCCGGCGATCCAATTCAAGCATAA
>JBAQGR010000336.1:0-1918 GCA_049287895.1 Desulfatitalea sp. | reverse complement strand
GAGGGAGAAGTAGTTCGATTGCAGGTGGAGGGCCGGAGCCTGGATCTGCCGGTCAAACTCATGCCCGGGCTGGCACCCCAAACCATCGGCTGGCCCGTCGGCCTGCCAGGGATGCCGACGATCATGTTGCCGGCGATGGTGAAAGTGGAGAAGCAAAAGAGTAAATAGCGTCTGACCAAAAAAGTTGACAACATAGTAAAAAGTCCGCGAGCCGTCACTCCCGCGAAGGCGGGAGTCCAGAACCAAATGAAATGACTGGATCCCCGCCTTCGCGGGGATGACACGAACGGACCCCCTGAGACTTTTTAGGAGTTCATAAAACTTAGAAGAAAAGCATAATATGATGAACCCCATTCTGCGCCCATTGATCCTCATCGTTGCGGTCATGGCCGGTGTGCTCACCGTCAGCGCCGGCCTGATCTGGCTGGAGCGGCGACTGCTCAGCCTGTGGCAGGATCGCTACGGCCCCAACCGCGTCGGCCCCTTCGGCCTGATGCAGGTGGTGGCCGACATGATCAAGATCTTCTTCAAGGAGGATTGGATTCCGCCCTTTGCCGACCGGCCGGTTTTCGTCGTGGCGCCGGCCCTGCTGGTGGTTTCCGTGCTGATGTCCTTTGCCGTCGTGCCCTTTGGGCCCGGCATCGCCGTCTCGGATATGAACGTCGGCCTGCTCTTCTTCCTGGCCATGTCTTCCCTGGGGGTGTACGGCATCGCCCTGGGCGGCTGGTCTTCCAACAACAAGTACGCCCTGCTGGGCGCCATCCGCGCCACCGCGCAGATGCTCAGCTATGAAGTGTTCATGGGCGTGGCCCTGATGGGCGTGGTGGTTATCTCCGGATCGTTCAACCTGCACCGCATCGTCATGGCCCAGGAGCGTATGTGGTTCTGCGTTTCCCAGTTCCCCGGCCTGGTGATCTTTCTCATCGCCGGGTTTGCCGAAACCCACCGCATGCCCTTTGACCTGCCCGAAGCCGAGAGCGAATTGGTGGCCGGCTATCACACCGAATACTCGGGCATCAAGTTCGGCCTCTTTTTCGTGGGTGAATATCTGGGCGTCACACTGATTTCGGCCATGATCGTGGTCTTGTTCTTCGGCGGCTGGCTGGGGCCGGTCTTGCCGCCCATCGTCTGGTTCGCGGGCAAGACTTTTATCTTTATCTGCGGTTTTATCCTGCTGCGGGCCGCGCTGCCCAGGCCGCGCTACGATCAATTGATGGGCTTTGGCTGGAAAGTACTTTTGCCCCTGGCCCTGTTGAACCTGCTAGTGACCGCCGCTCTGGCCATCGCCTTGGGATAGGAAGGAGAACGAACGCGTGCTGAGCATTCTGCGTAGCATCTGGGAGGTTCTGCGGCACACCGTCCACCGCCGGGAGACCATCCAGTACCCCGAAGAGAAACCCTATCTGGCGCCGCGCTTCCGGGGCCGGATCATCCTGTCCCGCGACCCGGACGGCCAGGAGCGCTGCGTGGCCTGTTACCTGTGCGCCGCGGCCTGCCCGGTGGACTGCATTGCCTTGCAGGCCACCCAGACCGCGGATGGCCGGCGCTACCCGGCCTTTTTCCGCATCAACTTTTCGCGCTGTATCCTGTGCGGCTTTTGCGAAGAGGCCTGCCCCACCCTGGCCATCCAGCTCACGCCGGATTACGAGATGTGCGAATACGACCGCACCAAGCTAGTGTATGAAAAAGAAGATCTGCTGATCAGCGGAACAGGCAAGCACCCGGAGTACAACTTCTACCACGTGGCCGGCATGGCCATCGGCGGCAAAGAGAAGGGCGAGGCCGAGAACGAGGCGCCGCCGGTGGATGTGCGCAGCTTGTTGCCGTGAGGGGTTGGTTGGATTTATTGAGTTGGCTGGTTAATGCAGTAGGAATAAGTTGTAGCAGTGTCATTCCCGCGCAGGCGGGAATCCATAAC
>JBAQGR010000335.1:0-4824 GCA_049287895.1 Desulfatitalea sp. | reverse complement strand
TTGTGGCCCTCGGTCATGATGATGTCGTCGCGGTTGTCCAGGATCTTGCGTTTCAGGCGCGTCATCATCTGCTCCTGGGCCTCCACCGACATCACCGGATACCCCTTTTCATCATGGGTCAAGCCGGTCACATGCACGTTGTACCCTTCGCCGGCCGCCGGCATGGGGGCCACGCCGTTGGGTCCCGGCTTATATAATAGGAAGCGGTCCTTGCGGCCCTGGGGCTTGGGCCGCCACTCGGTTTGAATCTGCTCGGCCGGCGGAATGACCACCTTTTCACTCATGTGACCGACGATCTCGTCGGTCATGATGAAGACCGGCGTGCGGTAGCGCTCGCTTAGATTGAAGGCCGTGATGGTCTGGTAAAAAATCTCCTGGGCCGAGGCCGGCGCCAGGGCAATGATCTCGTAATCGCCGTGGGATCCCCAGCGCGCCTGCATTATGTCACCCTGGGCGCCCATGGTGGGCAGGCCGGTGGACGGCCCGGCGCGCTGCACATTGACTATTACGCAGGGGGTTTCGGTGCATACCGCCAGACCGACGTTTTCCATCATCAGGCTGAAGCCCGGCCCGGAAGTGGCGGTCATGCTCTTCTGGCCCGCCCAGGCCGCCCCCAGGACCGAGGCAATGGCCGCGATTTCGTCTTCCATTTGGATGAAGGTGCCGCCCACCTGGGGCAGCCGCTCGGACATGTGCTCGGCGATCTCCGTGGCCGGTGTAATGGGATAACCCCCGAAAAAAAGGCACCCGGCCGCCAAGGCCCCTTCGGCGCACGCTTCGTCGCCGGTCATGTAATGCACTCCGGTAAGAACGGCTGATTTCATGTTTCTCTCGTCATTGATAAGTATGCGGCCTGTCGCACTTCCCACTCAGGCCGGTGCTGGGATTGGTATGGCTGCACGGCGCTATCCGGTCGGCGCAGGAGGCACTTCCACCGAGTAGATGGCAAACTCCGGGCAGATGATTTCGCAATAGTGGCAGTTGACGCACCCCTCGGGCTGGAGCACTTCGGGCGGGTGGTATCCTTTTTTATTGAAACGGCTGGAAAAGGCCAGGATGTGCCGGGGGCAGAACTCGATACAGTAGCCGCACCCCTTGCAGCGATCTTCGATAATGTGAACCACGCCTTGTGAAATCTGAATGACTTGTGCATCCAACGGTACGCGCCAGAACTCCATCTCCCGCTCCCCATGTCGGCCCGAAATCCGGCCGCCTGCCTCGTGAGGCTGTTTTGGCACCCATGCCCAATAAAGGATCGTCGGTTCATATACGATCCCATGGCAGACATCAAGATGTCCGAAGGTCATTTTCCAAATAGTTTAGGATACCGCCAGAGTTTTTGAGGGGGTGTCGCAAAACCATCGAGTTCATGTTTGGAGGTTTTTATCAGATTTTTTTCAGAAACACTCACGGAATAGCGTTTAAAGCGGAAGGTATGAGAGTTAAGATGTTCTATCGATTACATGGTTAACCAATAGGGATCAGCTGCGGTGAAAATGAAAATGGTATCCTCCTCGATCTTCTGGCCATCGTGATGGCTGCATGTGTAGGCACCATCCATCTGCTCCCGGCCTTCCACCATCTTGGGCACAGCGGAGGGTCTTGCAGAAGACCATATCGTCGCCATTTGCGCTCCAAATGGCGACGATGTCGGCCAGACGTCCCCCATTGCCTTTATCACGCATTATTACAGTTCTGCTGTTTAATGGATAAACAGCACCCAATGGAAACTCCCCTGCACAAGATTTCCCGTCAAATCGTGGATAAAGATAAATAAAATAGGATCTGTACCAGCACTGACGCTGGCAGTGGCGATCCTCGCGCTGTTTGCATAAGGTGTAACTATAAGTGAACAATTTCTGGCACTGGACCAAAGCCTTTCATCGAGGGTTATTTCGTATCGGTTTTGTGCGGCATTCCAGGTGACACCGCTGATATTGTCAGATCCATAAATAGTTGATGGTTCAGAGTGATTTACAAAACCAGAGGACCTGGCCAAACGTCCCTGATGGGTGGTAATGCTTTGACTGTGATCTGCAATGGCAGCGGCGTTGGCATCGCTGTCGCTGGTATTGGTGTCGATATTGGCCGCATTGTCGTCGATGGCTGCCTTTACGGCCGCGAAATTCTCATTCACATCGGCCGCCACAGCCGGCGTGCCGGCGGTAAAAATATTGGGAATGGTGACTTCCCCGGCTTGGGTAGAAGATAATGCCGCAAGTACGAAAACGAAAAAAAGGGCAACGCATCGGATGGTCTGTTTCATGTGATTTTTCTCCTTATTTTATTCATTGAATCATTAAATGACCAACACCGTGAGACCGGAGTCCAGCCGACACGGTTGGCAGATTCCCGGGTGTTTCGCAGCGCGATGATGTCATTGCCAGTTCCCCTGGTCCCAAAGCATGGTGTCCCAAGCGCTGCTCTGGCTTTGAGGCACCGGGTGGGATGACGAGCCGCCCCCGCCCCCGCAGCCGGTTTGGCTAACAAGGGCAAGCAATATGAACATCGCAAGGCAAAGGTTTGTTAAGACAGGTTTTCTTTTTGCTCTCATCTTTCCTCTCCTTCTTTGGGTTACGGGGCGGCGCCTGCCGCCGGATCGATAGGGCAACAGCAAATAGGCTGTTTGTTATTACCCAATAGACGCGCTTTTGGGCTCTTTGTTGCAGGCATGGCGAAATAATTTGCAGGGTTGGGGAAGTCGGCAGCGGTGCGATGTTAACTGGTCGACTTTGTCTAGGGCGTTAGGGCAAAGCGCTCGTCGATCTTTTGGCAAAGATCTGCTGTGCTATTGGGTTCAGTAATCAATGCGGTCAAACCCGCGTCGGAGGTATTGGACGAATCGTTGGCGCGGTCCAAGATGGGAGTGGTCGCCGGTCGGGCGGTCTTGGCAGCGGACTCACCCTAGCACTTCTTGGGAAGGCCGGTGCCTTCGATCTCTTCGTGCAGCCGTTTCAGGTCTTCGAGAAATTTTTCGCGATGCTCTTCGATGAACTGCTTGGTCAGCTCCTGGTAGTAGTCGATGCCGTCCAGGAGCGACTTCTTGAAGTTTTCGAAAAAGCTTTGCGGGCGGTTGGATAGGCGATAAGAGAAGCGTTTGATCTCCACTTTCAAGTACTCCAGATTCAAGCGCATCTCTTCCACGAACATATGCGGTCGCTCTTTGTTGACCATGAGGCACAAGCGGCCGTAAATGTGGTTGATCATCTCGTCCAACGAGAAGATGCGGTTGAAGTAGCGGATGTTCGGGCCGCAACAGAGTGCTGGCGCGGCATTGGCGCCGCCATTCTGCTTGATAGTGATGGAGCCGCCCAGATCGTGGCAGATGCACGATTTATCGAGCACCTCTTCGCGCACGAAGGCCATCTGTTCCTCGGTCAATCCCTCCTCAGGCAGGTGCGCCAGCTTTTTCTTGATGTACTCGCGGGAGGCGGTGCAGATGGGTTTTTCGCTGAACTCGCTGTTCACGGTGATATACCCTTTGGGGCATGGGCTGCCGGGCTTGCCCGCTGCGATGCGCTGCCGTCGTTTTTCTTCGCTGGCCGATGTGCGCAGGTTCCAGAAAGGCACCCCCAAGGGGGAGGCGTTGCTCAGATAGATGTCCTCGCGCCGGGCGTTGCACAGTTTTTCCAGATGCTCCGGGTCTACGTTGGTCACTTCGGGTACGACCATGAAGGGTGTGCCCCATCCCGTGCTGTCCACCTGATAATAGCGCAGCAGGAAACTGTTTTCGTAGGCCGTGCCGATACCGCCTTGGACGGTGATGCGGATTTTGGCCGGCTGGGCCGGTGCCGGCCGGCCGAGATCGGCCAGGGCCTTGCGATAGATGGTGAAAAGACTTTCGGCGAGCTGGTCGCGGTTCAGCTTGAACTGCTCGAGCACCGGCCCTATCAGGTTGCACTCGGCGGCAAAGGCGTGACCGCCGCAATTCAGGCCCGACTCGATGCGGAATTCCGAGACCCACAAACCGCGCTTGGCCAGGAATTTACCCTGAATCAGGGCCGAGCGGTAGTCGCTGACCTTCAAAATAATTCTTTTTTTGGATGTGCCGAGGTCGTCCGGGAAAAAATCATCGAATTGCGCGGCGTAGGTATAAAGCCGTTGGTTGATACCGGCGGAGAACACCATGGCCGAGCGCGACGTGCTCAGGGCAAAGCCGCGCAGCGCCGCCATGCCGTCGGCGAACTCGGCGGGCAGTTTGTTCCCGTTTTCGTAATGCTCCGCATCCAGCTTGGTCATGATATTTACATCGATGCTGCCGGCCGTCACCCGGCCGCGGAGGTCATCCTGGAGCCGTTTTTTCTCGAGAGGATCGTTGGCGGCCAGCATCCGCTGATAAGCCTCTCTGAGCGGCGACGGCGGCAACAACTCGAAGTAGCGGCTGATCTCGCTTCCGGTCTCAAAAGGCGTGGTTTTAAGGTGGCGCATCTGTTCCTGAACGAGCCGGTCCACCAAGTTCAGATAGGCGGTGATGCGCCGGGCGCGGGCATCGGGTTGACCGGCGGTGATCGCTTCGTAGGGTTCTCCGCTTTTGTGGCAATGAAATTTTCGCGCCTGTTCGATGATGACGTCGTCCACCAGTGATATCACTGATGAGATGCCGTAGCGGGCGACGCGCAGCGGAGTGTCGAGTGTAAACCCGGTACCCATGACCGGAATGTGAAACGAATGGGGGGATGCGAACATGTTGTGCCTTTGTTATCGAAACCAAATTTTTATGGTTATGGACAAGGAACGATAGCGCCACCGACCGCGGTCGCGCACGGGCCTCTTAAAAAACAAAAAAGCCGCCATGGCCAAAATCGGATTCACAATATCCTGGGA
>JBAQGR010000334.1:0-2567 GCA_049287895.1 Desulfatitalea sp. | reverse complement strand
TAATGCCCAGCGTGAGGATTGGCAATCTTCTCCACCCCAATTTGAAACACGCTGCGGCTGGTTCTCTTATTCAATGTCCTCTAGTATTTCTTTGTACGATCGTGAAGGCAAATGGGATATCAACGATAAATGGGGATATAAAATGCAGGGCGAATGGGATCGGCCTGTATTTAAGCTTGAACAAAAGATAAAAACCAAAACGCGTGACGAGTATGGTTGTGTGTGCATGGACGTAAAGGTGAGCCGTCAGTCAAATCGCATCCTGGAGATTAAAAACACCCGCGTGCAACCGCTGGACGTTTGCCGCCGGGACCCCGGCTTGAAACGCTGGAAGCATAGTTTCAAATGAGCAGCGTTTATCGCCCCTTCTAATCGATCCTGGTGCGGTAAAGCCGCAGGCTGTTGGAGACTACGGAAATACTGCTCATGGCCATGGCCAGGGCGGCCAGGATGGGATGCAGATGGCGTAGAAAAAGGGGTACGCTTTCAATGGGCGCCAGCACGCCGGCGGCCACGGGGATGAGGATCACGTTGTAGACAAAGGCCAGGAAGAGATTCTGGCGGATGGTGGCCATGGTCTTGCGGCTGACGGCGATGGCCCGGGGGATGCCGGTCAGGCGACCGCTGGCCAGGATCACATCGGCGGTCTCGATGGCCACATCGGTGCCGGTGCCGATGGCCATGCCCACATCGGCCTGGGCCAGGGCCGGGGCGTCGTTGATGCCGTCGCCCACCATGGCCACTCGCAGGCCCTGGGACTGAAGCATTTGGACCTTGGCCGCTTTCTCTTCGGGCCGTACTTCGCTGAATACTTCGTCGATGCCCACCTGGGCCGCGATGGCCTTGGCGGTCTGAGGATTGTCGCCGGTGAGCATGACCACCTTCAGATGCTGGCGCCGCAGGGCGGTCACCGCCTCCCTGGAATCGGGCTTGAGGGTATCGGCCACGGCAATCACGCCGGTAACCCGATCGTCCACGACCAGCACCATCACCGTGTGGCCCTGGGCCTGGCGCTGTTCGATAGCGGCGCTGGCTTGGGCCAAACCGGATACCGCTGTATCGAACCATTTGGGCTGGCCCACGCGCAGGCGCCGGCCATCTACTACCGCCGTCACGCCGAATCCGCCCTGGGCGGTGAATTCAGATGGGTCGTGCAGGGCCAGCCCCTTTTGGCGGGCCGCTACGACGATGGCCTTGCCCAACGGATGCTCGGAACCCAATTCCGCCGAGGCCGCCCACTGCAACACCTCGTCGGCCGTGGCCGGGCCCCCCTTGAGGGGCAGCACATCCACCACCGCCGGTTTGCCCGCGGTGATGGTGCCGGTCTTGTCGAGCACCACGGCGTCCAGGCGGCCGGCGGCTTCCAGGGCTTCGGCCTTTTTGAACAGAATCCCCTTTTCCGCGCCCTTGCCTGTGCCGGCCATGATGGCCGTGGGGGTAGCCAGCCCCAGGGCGCACGGGCAGGCGATCACCAGCACGGCCACCAGCCGGATCATGGCCGCCACCGCATCGCCGGTCACCGCCCACCACACACCAAAGGTGACGAGCGCGATAAGCATAACCCCCGGCACGAATACCGCGGCCACGCGGTCGGCCAAGGCCTGGATGGGCGCTTTGCTGCCCTGGGCCGCCTGCACCAGGCGGATGATCTGGGCCAGGGCCGTCTCGCGGCCCACGCGGGTGGCCCGGAACTTGAGCCGCCCCTGGCCGTTGATGGTGCCGGCTGCCACCGTATCGCCGGGCCGTTTGTCCACCGGGATCGGCTCGCCGCTGAGCATGGACTCATCCACGGACGACGCGCCTTCCAGCACCACGCCGTCCACGGCGATGCGCTCGCCGGGCCGCACCACCACCACGGCCTCGCGCCGCACCTGGGTCAGGGGCACCTCTTGCTCCACCCCCGCTTCGATGATGGTGGCCACTTTGGGCTGCAACCCGATCAGCTTGCGGATGGCACCGCCGGTCTTGCCTTTGGTGCGCGCTTCGAGCAGCTTGCCCAGCTTGATCAAGGTGATGATCACGGCGCTGGTTTCGAAATAGACATGATGGCCCATGACCGGCGCCAGCAGCACGGCCAGGGAGTAGAAGTAGGCCACCGACGATCCCAGGGCCACGAGCACATCCATGTTGGCGCCGCGGTTGCGCAGACTTTTCCATGCGCCCACGTAGTAGTCCCAGCCAGTGTAGAACTGCACCGGTGTGGCCAGCAGGCCGAAGAGCCAGTTGACCCAGGCGGCGTGGCTCCACGGGCCGAGCAGGCTGAAATCGCGCAGCATGCTCAACACGAACAGCGGCAGGGCGAAGAGCACGCCCACGGCGAACTTGCGCGTCTGGTCGCGAATCTCGGCGCTGCGCGCGGCCTGCTCGGCATCCTCGCCACTCTCCATTTCGCTGGGCACGATGGCGCCATATCCGGCCCGCTCCACGGCCGCCACGATCTCCTCGATGGTCACCGCGCCGGGCAGATAGGCCACCGCGACCCGTTCCGTGGCGTAATTGACCGCGGCCGTGACCACGCCGGGAACCTTTTTCAGACTGCGCTCGACGTTAGCCGCGCAGTTGGCGCA
>JBAQGR010000333.1:0-2541 GCA_049287895.1 Desulfatitalea sp. | reverse complement strand
CGCCGCTCGGCCACACACACCAGCACCCGAGGAAAGGGCGCTTTGCCCAGACGAATGCCCGCGGTCCGCAAAGTCTCCTTTAGGCGGCCGACCAATACAGTGGCCTGCACCACGACCCGGTAGGTGCCGGCCACGGTCGCGTCGGTCAACACCTTGTAATCGCGCACATACTGATCGGTGCGATTCAATATCGTCTCGTTGATGACCTGGAACTGGCCCACCACGGCCTCCGGAGCGACAAGCTCAGTCAGCGCCCGACTGACCGCCATCATCAAGGCGGCATTGACCGCCTCCTGACGGCCGGCCGCCACCTCTTCCGCGCGAATGCGGCTGGCACCGATCCCCTGGACAGTCTGTTCGCCTTGCTCCGGCTGGCTCCAGGCAGCGGACGGAGCGAGCGTCAGCGCCAGGATTATGCTGAGAAGTAATTTGAATCCCGAAAAGTTGGGCATGACGTTGCCTCCTTGGGCTACACACCATCCGGCGTGCGCCATATTGCTGCGGCGGGCGCGGTTGAACGCTTCACCCATCGGCTCAAGAGGCCCGCGCCCAGGCGTAATCCGCGATATCGTGCAGCAGATCGCACGCTGCCGAGGGACCAAAGGCGCCCAGCGCGGCTTTGGCCCGGCGGATATGATCAGCGGCGCAATCCCGGGTGTGGGCGATGCCTCCGTAGCGGGCCAGCAGCGCCACCAGGCCGTCGAAATCGGCCGGAGTAAAATTGCGCCCCTGAATCAGAGCGGTCATCCATTGCTTGTCGGCGCCGGTGGCCGCCCGCAAGGCATGGATCACCGGCAGGGTCAGCTTGCCTTCGCGCAGGTCGGCGCCCGCGACCTTGCCCAGCGCGGCACTCTCCTGAGTATAGTCCAGAAGATCATCGGCCATCTGAAAGGCCATGCCCAGGTGGAAACCGTAGGCGTCCAACGCCTGCTCCTGTGGCTCGGGCGCGCCGGAGATCAGTGCCCCGACGCGGCAAGCACCTTGAAAAAGCACGGCAGTCTTGCAGCGGATCACATCCAGATAGATCTCTTCGGTCAACGCCAGGTCCCCTTTGTGGGCCAGCTGCCGGATTTCGCCCTGGGACATCTGCTCGGTGATGCCGGCGATGACGGAGATCACCGCGGGCAGGCCGGTGCGGGCCGCCAGGGAAAGCGAGCGGGCCAGCAGAAAATCGCCGGTGAGTACGGCCGTGGGCGGATCCCACACATGATGGGCCGCGGTTTGGCCGCGCCGCAATTGTCCGCCGTCCACCACATCGTCGTGCAGCAAAGTGGCGGCGTGCAAATATTCAAAGATCACCGAATAATCGGCCCCCGGCTTGTTTTGCGCGTATCCGCACAAACGCGCCGCCAACATCATGAGCAGCGGGCGCAGCCGCTTGCCGCCGGCAAAGAGCAGATGGCCGGCCACCTGACGCACCAGTTCGAAATGGGGATTGAGGTTGTCGCTCAGGGCTTGTTCGATGGCCGCCAGATCCTCCCGTACGGCCGTCAGAATCTTTTGCTTCAGATCGGTCATAAGACCTCGGCGATCAGATCGTAATCCATGCTCTCCACGATGCGCGTCCGCACCAGGGCACCCACCGCCAAGGTGTGCCGCGTCGAGGGACGCACAAAGGTGACGCCATCCACTTCAGGGCCTTGATACATGCTGCGTCCCATCCAAAACCCATCCTCCTGGCGCTCTTCGATGAGCACCTCCAGCGATTGCCCCAAATAGCGGGCCAAATTCTCGGCCGAGATATCGCGCTGCAGGGCCATCAGTTCGTCCAGCCGCTCCTGGGCCAGCCGGCCGTCCACATGGCCGTCCAAGCCGTGGGAGGGCAAATCCTCGGCATCGGAGTAAGCAAATACCCCCAAATGGTCGAAACGCACCTGGCTCACAAAAGCCTTCAATTGCGCGAAGTCATCCTCGGTCTCGCCGGGGAACCCCACCAGCACAGTGGTGCGCAAAGCCACATCGGGCACCTGGCGGCGCAGCGTTTCAAAGAGGCGCAGCAGATCCTGATCCGTATAATGGCGTCCCATGCGCCGGAGCACGCCGGTGGCGGCGTGTTGAATGGGAATGTCCACATAAGAACACAAGTTGGCATGCCTGGCAATGGCCTCCATGACCTCCGGCCGGATACTCTCGGGATGACCGTACATGAGGCGGATCCAAACCGAGGGGTCCTGGGCAGCCAAGCCATCCAACAGTCGGGCCAGATCCGTGGGCGGTTGCAGGTCCCGGCCGTAGGCCGTGGTCTCCTGGGCCACCAGGGTCAGCTCTCTGGCACCATGGGCGATGAGGGTCCGGGCCTCCTGGAGGAGGGTCTCCTGGGGACGGCTCTTTTGACGGCCGCGCAGCTTGGGGATGATGCAATAGGTGCAGTGCCGGCTGCACCCCTCGGCAATTTTCAGGTAGGCGGCATGGGATGCCAGGGGCTTGCGCACCACGGGATTGCGGCTGTCGATGGCATCGGGATCGGGCAGCAAACAAGCACCCGCGGCCAGAGCGCCTTGAACCGCTGCGACGATGCGGTCATAGGCCCCGGTGCCCAGA
>JBAQGR010000332.1:0-2938 GCA_049287895.1 Desulfatitalea sp. | reverse complement strand
CCAATGGGCCGGCATTGCAGGCCCGGCCAACGCCGATCCCAACAGCTTGACCTGGATCGCCTTTTTGTGGAAGAACCTGCTGCCCGTCACCATCGGCAACATCATCGGCGGCGCGGTGTTCGTGGGGCTGAGTTACTGGGGCGCCTACCTGCGGCCGGCGGCGCAAGAGACCAAAAGAGCGGCCCGGTCCTGATCAGATTGAATAACCATTTATCGTTTTAACAGGCTGTTAATCCCTCTGCAGCGCTTCGATGGATGCATAGAAGTCCAGCACTTCCGGGTTCATCAAGGCATCGCGGTTGCTGACCGGCTGGCCGGCGATGGTTTTGCGCACGGCCAGTTCCACCTTTTTCATGTTCAGGGTGTAGGGGATGCCCGGCACGGCGATGATCTTGGCCGGCACATGGCGCGGCGAGGCCTGGGCGCGGATGGTGGCGCGGATCTTCTCCTTGAGGGTTGCATCCAGATCGTAGCCGGGCTTGAGCTTGACGAAGAGCAGCACGCGCACATCGTTCTTCCAATCCTGACCCACGACGATGCTGTCTTCGATCTCAGGGATCTGCTCCACCTGGCGGTAGATTTCGGCCGTGCCGATGCGCACGCCGCCGGGATTGAGGGTGGCGTCCGAGCGGCCGTAGATGGTTACGCCGCCCCGGGCGTTGATCAGGATGAAGTCGCCGTGGCGCCAAATATTGGGATACTTCTCGAAATAGGCGGCGCGGTATTTGGCGCCGTCCGGATCGTCCCAGAAGTAAATGGGCATGGAGGGAAAGGGCGCGGCGCACACCAGCTCGCCTTTGCGATCGATGACCGGCCGGCCCTCTTCGTCGTAGGCCTGTACTTTCATGCCCAGACCGCGGCCCTGAAGCTCTCCGGCGTAAACCGGGTTCAGGGGGTTGCCCAGGGCGAAGCAGCCATTGAGGTCCGAGCCGCCGCTGATGGAAGCCAATTGGACATCGGCCTTGATCGCGGTGTAAACGTAGTCGAAGTTCTCTTCGGTCAAAGGCGAGCCGGTGGAGAGGATGGTGCGAAGCTTGGGCAGGGCAAAGCGCTCACGGATGTTGGCCCCCATGTTCTGCAAGGCCCCGATGTATCCCGCGCTGGTGCCGAAGACGGTGATACCTTCTTCTTCGGCCATGTGCCAGAGCGCTTCGGCATCGGGGTGGAAGGGATTGCCGTCGTAGAGGACGACCGTGGCCCCCACGCCCAGGGCGCTGACCAGCCAGTTCCACATCATCCAGCCGCAGGAGGTGTAGTAAAAGATGGTGTCCTCGCGCCGCAGATCGGTGTGCAGGATCATCTCCTTGAGCTGGTTGAGCAGCACGCCGCCCGCGCTCTGCACCATGCATTTTGGCAACCCGGTGGTGCCCGAAGAGTACATGATGTACAGGGGATGTCCGAAGGGGACGACCACAAAGGGAATTTCCCGATCGGTGGCGACGGTGAAATCATCCAGCAGCACGGCTTTGGGAATGGCGCCGATGGCCGGGGCGGCCTCCAGATGGGGCACCACCACCACCCGCTCGATGGACGGCAGGCTCTTGAGCATCTCGCCGATGCGTTCCAGGCAGTCGAACCGGCGGCCCTTGAACATGTAGCCGTCGGCCGTGAAGAGCACCCGGGGCGCGGTCTGACCGAAGCGGTCGAGTACGCCGCGGATGCCGAAATCGGGCGAACAGGAGGACCACACCGCCCCCAACGAGGTGGCCGCCAGCAAGGCGACGACCGTCTCGGCAATGTTGGGCATGAAGCCCACCACCCGGTCCCCGGTCTGGATGCCGTGATTTTTCAAGGCCCAGGCCAGGGCGCGCACCTTGGCGTGCAGTTGGGCATAGGTGATGCGCACCGGCCCCCGGTTTTCGCAGCGCGATACCAGGGCGATACGCTCGTCCCGGTAGGCCAACAGGTTTTCGGCGAAATTGAGGGTGGCCCCTTCGAACCAGCGGGCGCCCGGCATTTTGCCCGGATCGTCGAGCACCGCCGTATAAGGGGAGTGCATGCGGATTTTAGAAAAGGATAGAAACGTTTCCCAGAATTCGGAGATCTCCGCAACCGACCAGTGATAGAGGTCGCTGTAAGTCTTGAGCTTCTGTTTAAAACGCCGGTTAACGATCTCCATGAATGCGGACATGTTCGATGCCGCCGCCCGCTGCGCCGTTGGCGCCCACAACTGTCGACCCATGCAAGAACTCCTCCGTGGCTTCTAAAAAACTTGACTTGCGAATCTTGACAACATCGTAAGAAGTCCCCGAGCCGTCACTCCCGCGAAGGCGGGAGTCCAGAACCATTTGGGAAGACTGGATTCCCACCTGCGCGGGAATGACGTTAACAGGCACCGGGACACTTTTTACGAGTCCATCAATCTTAAATAATTCTCTTAAACGATCTCTTGACGGCCACGACGGGGCAGTCTGCATTGAGAATCAGAAACTGCGCCACCGAACCCAGCAGCACTTTGCCGACTTTGCTTCTGTTTTTAACCCCAACGATGATTTCGTCCACCTGGTGCTCGCGTGCGATGGCCAGCAGGTGTTCGCCCTTATCATCTTCGAACCCACGGAAAGCGACCATTGTTTTACAGCAGATTCCTTGCGCCTCGAGCCATTCGCTTGCTTTCGCCAGTTTTTGATCGGTTGGTTCGATCCGTTTAGGATAGTCCTTGTCATCGATCACGTGCGAAGCCACCACCAGCACCTGCCCCTTGAACGCTTTGGCGTGCATGGCGGCAATCCTCAGCGATTCATGGCCTTCATCCATGGGATCCAAGCACAGCATGATTTTCATACGCGGCACCTAACCATTTCCTGTCAGTGGATAACGGGTTCTTTAAGGGTTGACCTACAGGTCTCGGAAGACGCGATGACAGCAGACTTCTCTGAAACCTTGTTTTTCATGACTAGCAGGAAGCGCGCGAGAGCGGGCATAAGGACCAGGGCCC
>JBAQGR010000331.1:0-2183 GCA_049287895.1 Desulfatitalea sp. | reverse complement strand
TTCAGTGCCAGGTCTATTTCTTAATGACATTCAGATGAATGAGTTGATCTTTTTCATCCTTGGTTTCAAAAGCATGGCTCTCTTTTGAATCGCTGGTTTTCCGCTGGGTGTATTTGTCGGACGCCTCCTGAATTCTTGGACTGCTCAGGGCCTCAAGAATATACGTCTTGATTACGGCATGATCCGTGGGCGGCGCTACTGGCTGCGGTTTGTAAAGCGCTATGGATTCACAGGTCGCGGCTTCGATCAGCTTGGGCCAAAGCATTTGAAACAAGGCACTGCTCCCATAAACCTCCGCCGTGGTGAACTGCCCATCGATGGCATAGGCGAATCCAACCGCATCTTTTTCACCCTGCCCAATCGGCAAAAGCATCTGCTGATATTTCCGGCTTTTCTCTTCTATGGCGTTGCTTTCGAGGCTTAACTGCAAACTGGTGGCCGAAGCGTCATTGCGCACGGACTGGCCGACCGTTTGGCTCAAGCGCTCCTGTTCTGCGGCCACCGCTTTCCACACCTCTGTTTGCGACTTGGCTCTTTTGGCTGCCAGTTTCAACTCCTTGGAGCTGAGATGTTTGCTTGAACTGGAAAAGGTGGCAGCCGTCTCCTTACCGCGTTGACTCCAGCGGCCCTGCTCGACACAAAAGGAGTCGAGCGCGATCTTTCCCGATTTGGGCGGCAGGAGCACATCCTGGCCCAAGGTGCGATCCTGGCGACCGCCTTTGACGATATCGCCGGATTGGATGAAGATGTAGCTCTCCGCCGAGTGGTTCTGAGCGGTCAGGCGATTGACATTGCCGGTTTCGTGAATGGTGACCAACCGCTTGTCCAACGCTTCGGCCAGCGACAAGAACTTCTTTCCCGACACCTTATCGTTGCCGTGGATCAAGAAGACGGACAGATTCTCGCAACGATACGGCCCGGAGAGTTGATAGTCGTCGTTCAGTTGTGTTTTGACGCGCGGCTGATTCTGTTCGGCACCGGTATTGCCGGGCAATGCCGTCGCGGCGATGAGGATAAGACTGAAAAACAAAGTTCGATTGGATTGCATGGTAGCCTCCTTGGTTGAAGTATTGTTCAATCTGGGAGAAAACTACCATGGGAGGTCTGAATCAGGAATTCAAAGAAATGCAAAAAGATCGACACGAACTTTTACATTACTTTTGCATGGATCACTTTTGCTTCGATGCCTGGCTTGACGGCGGCTTATGAAGAAGTCTTCATAAACCGCCGTCACTTAAGAATTAGCGGACAACCGGCTGGCTTGGGGAAGAGACCGCGGCATCCGCCAGGGGCGCCTCGGTCCGTTGCGGGCCGCCGGCCGATTCTTTGTGATTTGCGCTGGGATGCCAGCCCATGACGCCCCACATGATGAAAAAACTGACCACATAGGCCAGCGTGACGTGCCAGCCGTTTTTCACATAGCTGAAGGTGTTCTTGGCTTCCGGGAACTTGTTGGAGAGGGCCACGCCGGCCGACGAGCCGAACCAGATCATGGAACCGCCGAAACCCACGGCGTAGGCCAGAAAGCCCCAATCGTAGCCGCCCTGTTCCAAACAAAGCTTGGTCAGGGGAATATTATCGAAAACCGCGGAGACAAATCCAAGCGCAAAGACGGTCCACGGTGATGCGGCCGGCAACTCCTCGACCGGCATCAGCGAGGCGCAGGCAATCAAAGCGAGCAAAAAGACCGTTCCGCGCCAGGCGTGCTTGAGCTCTTCCCATGGGGTTTTGGAAACCAGGGCGCCTATCAGGATGGCCACCCATACCCCCACCGCGGGAAAATCGAGCAGCCAGTTGGTGGCGATGGCGCACACCAGAATCAAAAAAACAATGAAAATTCGTATCCATTCGATACGAACCGTCACCTTGTTTTTCACGATGGGCTGATGGGCATGCTGCTGTTTGGCGCCGAAATAACCGACGATCACTATCGAAACAACCGCCGCTATTGCGGCGTGCACCACGGCCAGCGGGCTGACCCCGTCGATCCACATGAGGGTCGTGGTGGTGTCTCCCACCACGCTGGGAGCGCCACCCGCGTTGCTGGCGGCCACGATGGCGGCCAGATAACCGATGTGCACCTTGCCCTTGAACACCACCAGGGCGATGGTTCCGCCGATCATGGCGGCCGCGATATTGTCCAGGAACGCGGACATGACGCAAATCAGGGCCAGCAGAACGAA
>JBAQGR010000330.1:0-2226 GCA_049287895.1 Desulfatitalea sp. | reverse complement strand
AGCAGTGCGACCTGATCGCCTCGCCGGTGACCCCCACGCAGGCCACCCCCATCGGCGCCCACAGCGACAATCCGCTGGCCATGTATCTTTCCGATATGTATACTTTGAGCGCCAACCTGGCCGGTATTCCGGGAATATCGGTGCCCTGTGGTTTTTCACCCGATGGGTTGCCCATCGGGTTGCAGCTGATGGCCGGTCATTTCCAGGAGGAGCGCTTGCTCGCCGCGGCCCACGCCTTCGAACAGGCCACTGATTTTCATAAACAGAAGCCGGTCTTGGCACTATAACGCAAACAAAGGATTGCAAAGGCCATGAGCATCCAACCCCAAGGTGAAAACCTACGCAAGGCGGTCCAATGGATCGGCACCGAGCGCCAGGAGAACCCGGACGCCTCGGTGAACACGCTCATCGACAAAGCCTGCTTGACCTTCAATCTCACGCCGGCCGAGGCAGCCTACCTGGAGCGCATGCTGCAGGGCGACGATCCGGAAGCGGCCGACGCCACGTAGAAGGACCCCATGCCGCGCATTCGCATTCTGCCGGATATTCTGGCCAATAAAATCGCGGCCGGCGAGGTGGTGGAACGGCCGGCCTCGGTGGTCAAGGAGTTGGTGGAAAACGCCCTGGATGCCGGCGGCGACCGCATCGCCATCGAGATCGAAAATGGCGGCCGGGCCTTGATTCAGGTGGCCGACAACGGCCTGGGCATGGGCCGGGACGACGCCCTGCTGGCCCTGGAACGTTTCGCCACCAGCAAGCTGCATACGGATGAGGACTTGGCGGCCATCCGCACCCTGGGGTTCCGGGGCGAGGCCCTGCCGAGCATCGCCGCTGTCTCCAAGCTGACCCTGACCACCCGGGAACCCAACGCCGACAGCGGCGTCCAGGTGCGCATCGAAGGGGGTAAAATCCTCCAGGTGGGCGAAACCGGGGCGGCCCAGGGAACCCTGATCCAAGTGGCCCAGCTTTTCTTCAACACCCCGGCTCGCCGCAAATTTCTCAAAAGCACGGCCACCGAGATGGCCCACATCGCCGACAGCGTGGCCGGCATGGCCTTGGGCTACCCTCACGTCCATTTCAAACTGCTTCACAACGCCAAGGCGGTCAAGCAATGGCCGCGGGTCAATGATCCCGCCGAGCGTGCCGCCGACGTGATGGGTCTGGCGGCTTCTGACGACCTGATCCGCGTCAGCGCCGGCGATGGCGACATGATGCTCACCGGCGTGGTGGCGCCGCCGCGCGTGACCCGCGCCACCTCCCGCGCCACCTACATTTTTGTCAACGGCCGGCGGGTGCGTGACCGGGTGATGCAGCACGCGCTCTTCGAAGGCTTTCACGGTCGGATCATGACCGGCCAATTCCCCCTGGCCGCGCTTTTCCTGGCGCTGCCCTACGATCAGGTGGATGTCAACGTGCACCCCACCAAGCACGAGATCCGCTTCGCCGACCCGCGCCGGGTGCATCGCCTGGTGCAGGCGGCGGTGGCCCGGGCCCTGGCAACCGCCGAACAGCGTCTGTGGGCCGCGGCGCCTCCGGCGACCCCGGTCCCATCATCAATTGTGGCCGAGCCGGAGCCCGGTTATCAAGTATCGGCGCTTGCGGATGTGATCGGTAGACCGGCATCCCAAGCGCCGCCATCGGGTGGAATAAGTCACAGGAGTGGCTTCGCGGCCACCAGCCCGGCGCAGCAACTGCTTTGGGCGACCCGCCGTTTCTCCGACTTGGCCGTCATCGGCCAGTTTCGCGGCACCTACCTCATTTGCCAGGATGGCGATGACCTGATCCTCATCGATCAGCACGCAGCCCACGAGCGCATCGTTTACGAGCAGCTCGGCCAACGTGCCGGACGGGTGGAGGCCCAGCACCTGCTGGTGCCGGAAACCGTGGAGCTGAGTTTCGGCGAAGCCCAAATCATGACCCAGCTCATCCCCGGTCTGGGCCAAGCGGGGCTTGAGATCGAACCCTTCAGCGGCAACACCTTTGTCGTCAAGTCCGTGCCCAGCCTGCTCGACGACCAAAATATCGATCACCTGGTGCGCACGTTGGCCGAACGCAGCCTGGAGACCGGCTTGGCCGCCGGCCTGGAAAAACTACTGGAGGAGTGCCGCCGGGTGATGGCCTGCCACCATGCCGTGCGGGCCAATCAGCGTTTGAACGACGACCAGATGCGCCACCTGCTCGCGCAAATGGATCGCTGCCCCAATGTTTCCCACTGTCCCCACGGCC
>JBAQGR010000329.1:0-2329 GCA_049287895.1 Desulfatitalea sp. | reverse complement strand
CTCTTTGACGTTCCGTGCCAAGGCCCATTCGACACCGTCCAAAACCCAATGATCCGCTTTGAACTCCGGCCGTCGCCGGGACTTGCTGTAAAAGCAATATGCACACGCATACGGGCACCCGCGCATCGTCTCCAGCAGCATGGTGTTTTCGATCTGGGGGATCAATGGTGCAGAGAGATAGGGGCTGGGCGATGTGCTGAACAGCGGGCCACTGGACGAACGGCCCCAGCGGCGGGACCACAGATCCGGGTCCTGCAGTAGTTGGACAAAGAGGCGCTCGCCTTCGCCGTACACGCAAAAGTCGACGCACTCATCATGGATCAGAGGGTTGTCGGAGGTCACTTCGGGCCCTCCGAGAACGATTTGGGGTGCGTAGTGCTCTTTAATTTTTCGAATCAGGTGGAGCACGCGCGTGACATTCCACATGTAGGTCGTAAACCCGATGATATCGGGTCGTCGGGAGAGAACGGCCTCCAGCAGGGCGGCATCACCCATATAGGAGGCGCTGATCTGTGAAAATATTTCAACCCGAACATTTGGGACATGGGCGGCGGCCTGGTGCAAGCAGGCGGCGCCAAAGGGGGTATTGCCGGTCTGGTGAGCAAAATTGAGTTGTGGTACCGGCAGCTGAACCAGCAGCGCATGGCGCATGGTATTCGCACCCCTCTTTGCGGTATGGGGAAAACAGCACCTGCCATACCACTGATCGGTAAGGGGTTCAATCCGGCGGAAATTCCAAAACAGTGAAAACCTCCCGACGGAAACCTGATGGTAGACAGACCCCGTCGATGCCACGTCCGGGGATTGAATTGGCTCAGAGGTTAATGATACAAGTTTCTATTAAAAACGGAGGCTCTGAATATGTTCACCTTGTCCGATATCCGCAATATCGCCCTTCAAATCGAGCGCAACGGGGAGAGCACCTATCGACGGGCCGCGCAAAGCGCCCGCGCCCCGAAGATTGCCCATCTGCTGTTGGAGATGGCCGAAGAAGAGAGAAAGCACGCCAAATGGTTTGAAGGCTTCGATGTGTTGGCGCATTTCGTTGCCAAGGATCCACGAATCGAAGAGATGGGGCGCGAATTGCTGCAAAAAATGGTGGCGCAGCAGACCTTTTCATTGGATGCGGCGCGGCTGGCCGCCACGCAAGAGGTTCAGGAGCTGTTGGATCAGTCCATCGAATTCGAGAACGATACGATTTTATTTTACCAGATGTTGCACGGTTTTCTGGATGATTCCGTAACGATGTCCCAATTGGAGCGCATCATTGGAGAAGAGCAGGCCCATATCATAAAGTTGAAAGAGATATTTTGTCGAACAGAGGCGGTCGGTTGTCCCTAAAAATAAAAAAGGATGTCACCCGTGGGCGCCATCCATTTCTTTGGAGGGGCTGCAGGGTGGCGACAGGCGCCACCCTGCTGGCAAGAGAGGAAGATGATGAAAAAGTTAGGCTTCGACAGGCAAATAAGCACTATGTGTGCCATTTTAAGAAATTTCTCATTTAATTTTAAATTTGTAATATAAACAAATTGTTGTAAATTTATGGAGTCTTCGGCGGTGGGCTAAAATTAAGAAAAATTCATTGCAATATGCAAAATGGAATCGCATTTTGCAAAAAATATTTTAGCTTCAGCAAAATCAAAATGCGCCGATATGGTTGATAGCGTTGCGAGGCGATGGGCTGCGACACACCTCCTCCGGGTCGCTGTATCGGATCGGTGCACAAGTGAAGGAAAGGGCCAGAAAACGATGGAGTTTAATTTTGTAAAGGCCGGTACCCCCGATTTTGATCCCCAAACCTATGTTTGCATGCTGTTGGCCATCGCCAAGGCTGACAAGGACAACGGCCCGCCGGAATACACCTTTATACGTCGACAGGCCCAACGCTTGGGCGTAGACTACGACCATTTTCATAAAATCACCGACAAGAATTTTCCGATAGAAAAACAGAAGGTCTCCCGACTGACCGCCTTGGTCATCCTCAAAGATGCCATCGCCTTAGCCAGTCTGGACGGCAATTTTACCTTGCCTGAAAAACAGAGGGTTTATGGATATGCGGAAAAACTGGACATTACGCGCAAAGAGGTGGATGAATTGATCACCCTGGTAAATGAGTACCATCGGCATATCGACAACTGGCGCAAACTCATCCGCCCCCGGTAAGGCCGAGAATCCCATATGCCCCCCTCACTCTCCAATCTTTTCCAGAAAAGCGGCTGGGAACAATGGATGCACCGCATCGAACCGATTCGGTCCGCGGTGATCCATATGGAACCGTGGTTCTCCCTGGCCCTTTTCCTGGGGGCCTCTTCTTTGATGATCTGGCGGC
>JBAQGR010000328.1:0-2022 GCA_049287895.1 Desulfatitalea sp. | reverse complement strand
TTCGAAACGCGGGCGCACCCCGGGGTCGACGTGCTCCGCACGCACCACCACCTGGCCGACCGCCGTTTCCGGACCGCCGCCGGGGGCCGCGAAGATCCGATAGGTGCGCACCCGGCCCCAGGGGGCTGCCGCGCCGTCGGTTTGCGCCAGGCGCGTCACCGCCTCCACCCGGACATTGCGCATGCTTTGGGTGGCGGCTTCGTACCAGATTACCACCACGCGCAGCGGCTCGCTGTCGCCGTCGGCAGCGTAGTAAAAGGCCAGCAAGGCCTGACTGAGCCGGCCTGCGACCTGAGGGTGCGGCAGGGTGAAATCGATTTGCTCAATGCGGCCCCAGGGCCGCCGCTGGCTCTGAAACAGATCCGCCAGGTCGGCCACCACCCGGCCGTCCTGCATCCGGCGGGCATAGGCCTGGGTCCGGCGCACCAGCTTGAGGCCCGGCCGGTCCGCCTCGGCGCTCTGCCAGCGCCAGAGCACATCGATGCGATTGGATGGGAGGCCGCCCCGGGCCTCAAATTGCGCTATCACTGCGACCTCCGCTGACCGTCACTTGAATGCCGGCGGCGTAGCCGGCCTGGGGAATTTCGCTCCAACCGAACACGAGACTGCCTCCTTCGGGCAGTGCGCCGGTTGAATCGGCCCGGGCGAACCGGCTGATGTTCACGCCCTTGACCCCCTCGATGGCTTCGATGGCCTCATACACTTTGCTGATGAACAGCTTGTCTTCGAAGGTGACGTTGTCGAAGGCCAACAGGCGCCGGACGGCATCCTGCACGCGCTGCTGGACCTGCTCGGCGAAGAAGTAGGCTTCCACCTCCAACTGGCCTTCGATGAAAACATTGATATAAGCGGGGTCGCGCACATCCAGGACGGCCGTCAGCATGCGTTTGTCTTCGAAGTAGGCGCGCAGGTCCTCCTTGAGGGTGTCGGTGGGCTGACCGCCACCGGCCGGGGCCACGAACAGTTCGATGCGATTCCAGCCGCCGGAGCGGGCCCGGGCCTTGCCTACGCCGAAGCGCATGGCCTGGGTCTCGTAATCCCGGGCCGTCACCGCCCGGCCCATGGTGCGGAACAGTTGCGGGCCGCGCACGGCCGCGTCGGCGATGGCCTCGGCATCGGTGCCGCCCACCGCCGGCGCCGCGTTGAACACCCCCTCCAGCGAGGCGACGGCCGTCACGGCCTTGCTGATGGTCATGGCGGCCACATTGCCTTTCGCGCCGCCGCCCACACGATAGGCGGCCCGCAGGTTGTCGCTGCCGCGCCGGGGGATTTTGCCATACTGGCCGTCGCCGAACTCGATCCAGGCCCCATCGTTTTCATCGCGCCGCACGATGTAGTGCTCGTCGCCCGGCGTGCTGTTCAGCAGGGTGGATTGCTTCTTCCAGGCCTTGGGTCCCGTGCCTTCGTCCACGGTCACCACCAGCGCGCTTTCGATGAGCGGCGCCCGGGCCAGAGCCAAACGCTGGGCGGCCATGCCCGTGGACGAGCCGATCACTTCAGCGCTGACGCTACCGTCCACCTGCACCACAGGCAACGTGGTGTAGCGCTTGTACGGCTTGCCGTCCGTATGGCTCACCACGGCCAGGGCATCCAGGTCGATGGTGATGGCCTCGCGGATGTAGTGAAAGCCGATGGCTTCCCCAGTGGCCTGAGCCGTGGTCGCAAAGGCAGTGCTCGGCGCGATGGTGACCGTGCCGACGGCATCGGCGGCAAAGAGCAGGGTCAGATCGGCCGAGGCCGGCTGCGGCGGCCGCAGCTCGTAGCCGATCAGGCGCAGCAGATGCATGACGCTGCGCCGCTCCACGGCCGTGGCCAGGTAGCTTTCATTGACCAGGCGGTCCAGGTAGTAAAAGAGACTGTCGCCCAGATGGGCGAACAGCTCCACCAGGACCACCCCCAGGTCGTTGGCCGAGTGATCAGTCCAGGCGGGCAGCTTCTCCCTGGCCAGCGTCAACATGGATTGGCGCAGAGAAGTATAATCCTTGGCGGTGTAATCGATCATCCCTTACTCCTTCACTCTTC
>JBAQGR010000327.1:0-4676 GCA_049287895.1 Desulfatitalea sp. | reverse complement strand
CAAAACAGGCGGCCAACTGGCCCAGGCGCCGGCCGGCGTTCATCAGGGTCGGCGAGTTGGGCAGAAATTTCAGATCGGTCATCAGTTCGTAAAAACACTCTTCCACGGCCTGCGTGTCGGCCTGGGGATCGCTCGTCAGTTCGGCCTGGGCGATGTGACGGGCCACGCGCCGGAACATCTGGGCCGGTTTTTCCAGCGGCTTGCCATTGGGATCTTTGCGCAGATAGCGCCGTTCGAGCACCTTGCGGGCATTGTCCGACAGGCGCAGTCCGTTGCGCACGAAGAGCGACTTATTCAGGGGCACCTGCACCGGTTGGGGTACGCCGTGCTCATCCAGGGTGGCCCGGACCACGGCCTCCACGATGGGCGAGGGGACCCGGTGGATCTTCAACTCCTCGATGGCTTCGCGCACAAAACGGCTGATGGCGGCGGCCTGCTGGTCGTCCATGGGATGTTGCGCGATCAGGACCCGGGAAAACCGCTCTTCATCCCAGCTGTAGGTCGCCATGTCGATGACCCCTTCCTTGGTTTCAATGAGTTTGGCTTTACGACCCATGGATTATACTCCTATAAAGATTGAGGGCTTCGTCCAAAAGCCGTTATCGGCCTGTAGCGCCTTCAAAGATGGGACTGTGTTGCCGGTGGAAGATCCGGCCCGCGGCGACAACCCCGGAGCTGGTGATCCCCACCGAAAAAGCCGACCGTCCCCCCTGGGGAGGCACGGCGGTCGATTACAAATCATGACGATGGTGTTTTTGTAAGCTCACAATATATTGTGTGTCAACATAAAATATCGACTACATAATGTAGAAATTTTCGATTGACAGATGCCACGCGCTTGGGATAACAAACTCTCATTCATTCTGCACAAAACTGCATTAAACAAGTAACCCCGATGTCCTGATGTAAACTCCAAACCCGTCGTCACCCTGGTACCATTCGAGCCTGCGTGTAAACCCTTTACCTTCCGAAAAGGAGAGACCGGTGTTTGAGCAAATCAAAAAACGAGACGGACGCATCGTTGAGTTTGATTCCACCAAAATTACGGCCGCCGTCGCCAAGGCCGGTCAGGCCACGGGCGAATTCGCCGAACGCGACGCGCGCAAGCTCACCCTGCGCGTCCTGACCCTCGCCCACGAACTGCGTCTGGGGCCACAGCCCGAAGTGGAGGAGGTGCAGGATATCGTCGAACACGTTTTGCTCGAATCCCCGTTTCACCGCACGGCCAAGGCCTATATTCTCTACCGCGAGCAGCACGCCCAGATCCGCAGCATCACCACCAAAGCCAATGTGGAGCTGGTGGATCATTATATCCAGCGCCTGGATTGGAAGATAAAAGAGAACAGCAATATGTGCTATTCGCTCCAGGGCCTCAACAACTACATCTCCTCGGATGTGACCTCCGAGTACTGGCTGAATAAAATCTATCCGCCCCAGGTCCGCCACGCCCACAAAAGCGGCGATCTGCATATCCACGACCTGAGCCTGCTGTCGGTCTATTGCGTGGGCTGGGATCTGAAGGACCTGTTGAAGAACGGTTTCAAGGGGGTGGAGGGCAAGGTGGAGAGCGCTCCGCCCAAACACCTGCGCTCGGCCCTGGGCCAGATCGTCAACTTCTTCTATACGTTGCAGGGCGAGGCGGCCGGGGCCCAGGCGCTCTCCAACTTCGATACGCTGCTGGCGCCGTTTGTGCGCTGCGACGAGCTGACCTACGACAAAGTCAAGCAGGCCCTGCAGGAGTTCATCTTCAATATCAATATCCCCACCCGGGTCGGCTTTCAGACACCGTTCACCAACATCACCATGGACCTGTGCGTGCCCTCCATTCTCAAAGACCACCCCGTCATCGTGGGCGGCCGGGAGTTGGAGACCACCTACGCCGAGTTCCAGCCCGAGATGGACCTGATCAATCGCGCCTTCGCCGACGTGATGATGGCCGGCGACGCCAAGGGCCGCGTCTTCACCTTCCCCATTCCCACGTACAACATTACGACCGATTTCGACTGGGACAACCCCAACCTGGATCTGGTGTGGCAGATGACCGCCAAGTACGGCATCCCCTACTTTTCCAACTTCGTCAACTCCGACATGTCACCCGAAGATGCGCGTTCCATGTGCTGTCGCCTGCGCCTGGACAACCGTGAGCTGCTCAAGCGCGGCGGCGGCCTGTTCGGGGCCAATCCGCTCACCGGGTCCATCGGCGTGGTCACCATCAACCTGCCGCGCATCGGCCACCAGGCCGAAGGCGAAAAGGATTTCTTCCAGAAGCTGGAAAGCCACGTGCGATTGGCGGTCGAGAGCCTGATCATCAAGCGCAAGGTGCTGGAGAAGTTCACCGAAAAGAATCTCTACCCCTATTCACGCTTCTACCTGCGGGAGGTCAAGCAGGGCAGCGGCATGTACTGGAAGAACCACTTTTCCACCATCGGCATCATCGGCATGAACGAAGCGTGCCTCAACTTCATGGGCAAAGACATCGGCACCATGGAGGGCCAGGCCTTCGCCCTCAAGGTGATGGACTATCTGCGCGACCTGCTGAGCAAGGTGCAGGACGAAACGGGCGACATCTTCAACCTGGAGGCCACGCCGGCCGAGGGCACCTCGTTCCGCCTGGCCATGCTCGACAAGAAGCGGCACAACGAGATCATCTGCTCCAATGAAACCGAATACCGTAAGGGCGCCGCGCCCTACTACACCAATTCGACCCAGCTGCCGGTCAACTACACCGACGATCTCTACCAGACCTTCCAGCTCCAGGATCAGCTCCAGACCAAGTACACCGGCGGCACGGTGCTGCACGTCTTTTTGGGCGAACAGCTGGGCAACATCCAGGCGGTCAAGTCCCTGGTGCGCAAGATCGCCGCCAACTACCGTCTGCCCTATTTCACCCTGACCCCCACCTTCAGCATCTGCCCGTCCCACGGTTATCTCAACGGCGAGCAGGTGCGTTGCGCGCACTGCAACCAAGAGACCGAGATCTATTCACGGGTCGTGGGCTACCTGCGGCCGGTCAAGCAGTGGAACGACGGCAAGCAGGCCGAGTATGCCCTGCGCAAGACCTACCGGGTCGAATCCATCGATCCGGAACTGAGCGCCACGGTGATCGCCAAAAACCGCACGGCCGATGGGTTAGATAAACGCGCGGACAAAACTCGTATCTCCGCGGCGACACCGATGGCCGAACGCGCCGAAGCGGCCTCGCGCTGACGCTGCCCATGATCCTCGCCGGTTTACAAAAGATTTCGCTGATCGATTTTCCGGACAAGATCAGCTGTGTGGTCTTTGTGACCGGCTGCAAGTTCGCCTGCCCCTTCTGCCACAACCCGGAACTGGCCCGGGGCCGCTACCCCCAGCGTCTGACCACGGACCAGATCATCGAATTCCTGCAACTCCGGGGCCGGCTGCTCGACGGTGTGGTGGTCTCCGGCGGCGAGCCGACGCTGGCCCCCGGCCTGGCCGACCTATGCAGCGCCATTCGAGCGCTGGGCCTGGCCGTCAAACTGGATACCAACGGCAGCCGGCCCGAAGTTTTGGCACACTTGATCGACACGCATCTGATCGATTTCGTGGCCATGGACATCAAGACCGATGTGGCCCGCTACGGCCCACCTCTTGTTGCCGCCGGAGAGAGCACGCGTATCGGTTCCAACATCCACCAAAGCATCCGCCAAAGCATCCGATTGATCATGGCCAGCGACCTCGCTTATGAATTTCGCACCACCTGCGTGCGGCCCTTCGTGGATGAGGGGATCATCGTGGAGATCGCCCGGGCCATCGAGGGCGCCCGCCGCTATGTCTTGCAAACCTTCCGTCCCATTTCACTGCTGGACCCCGCCTTTTTCGACGGCCTCAATCCCGGCTTTACGCCCGACGGGATGCAACGCTTGAAAGCAGAGGCCGCACCTTGGGTGGGCGAATGTTCCATCCGCCCATAACTGAATCCCAAAAAGATATGGTATCTATAGCCAATTTAATGATTTTCAATTCAGCGATTGTACGTCATTCATTTTTTGTCTTGACATCGGTTTCTCCCTTTTCTATGGTCGTGATGCATAGGCAAGACTGATGGACTCGTAAAAAGTCGCAGGAGGTCCGTTTGTGTCATCCCCGCGAAGGCGGGGATCCAGTTATTTCATGTGGTTCTGGACTCCCGCCTTCGCGGGAGTGACGGCTCGCGGACTTTTTACGAGGCCATCAAGACTGTTCCTAACAACGTAACGTTACATTGCCGCTACCGCGATCTGCCGACTCATCGGCTGCAGAGCGGGCGTCTGCACTTCCGCTTACAACGGTCGTTTTCCAGTTCCAGATCCAAACAACCCAAAGCATAAAGGCAATTGAGGAGGCTACCATGACCGATGCGTACCGAACGGCATTTGAACGTTCCATCAATGATCCAGAGGGATTTTGGGGTGAAGCGGCGGAGGATATTGTGTGGACCCAGCGATGGGACAAGGTACTGGACGGCAGCAACCTGCCGTTCTACCGTTGGTTCGTCGGCGGCCGGCTCAACACTTGTTACAATGCGCTCGACCACCATGTGGCCACAGGCCGCGGTAACCAGCCGGCCCTGATCTACGACAGTCCGGTCACCCAAACGCTCAAAACCTACACCTACAGCCAACTGCGCGATGAAACGGCCCTATTTGCCGGTGTACTGAAAGCCCAAGGCGTGG
>JBAQGR010000326.1:0-8511 GCA_049287895.1 Desulfatitalea sp. | reverse complement strand
CTCCGTGCACCAAGTCATCCATCGCAGACCAAACCTGAACGCCGCGAACGGCTTAACCTATGACGGTGTTAACAGCTGGACCCCTAACACTAAATGCTACAACGGCATCCCCCTGGCCCAGGCCGATATCGCTCCTGCGGAGGATGTGAACAGCCTGAATACAAGCCTTGGGTATAAGACTTGGGATGTGACGGGCATGGTTGAGGAATGGGCAAGCAATTCCGCCACTAATTATGGATTGTTGCTCAATTCCGATGCGGTGGCCAGCGCCAACAGCTACCGCTATTTCGCATCCAGCGAAGCAAGCGCCGTGAACACGCGACCGTCCCTCATCATAACCTACTCGAATTGAATAGCGGTGTTCGAGCAGGTTGGGTGATATTACTTTTTTTGCTTTTCTCTAAAATATTCTAAAAATTTTGATGGGGATAATACTTTTATCTTTTGTCTCAGTGAAGAAGGATAATGGGCCATATTCCCAGTGATCAGGCATGCTGCTTTTCCGGCAATAGCCACTTCGAGAAAAGGCTCATCATCGATATCTGGAAGGTGGTTGCTTAGAGGTGATGTTGAAACGAAGATCCCATTTTGATGGATGAAAAGTAATAAGGTCGCAATGTGTTCTTTGTTGAATTGGAATTTCGGCCTGGATAGCACGTCTCGATATTCCGATAAAATACGCACATCTATATACAAAGATAACTCACCGGAAAAAAGCATACGAACGATTTCACCGCTTGACCCGAACGGGGTAAGCAGGCCAGATACGAGAACATTGGTATCCAGGACGATTCTCATTTTTCCCTTTTCGCCCGGACCTTTTTAATTTCCGCATCAATTTCCTCCATAGAAGTTTTGTCCGTCCCCTTTTTCACGGAGTCATATTGAAGGGCGGCAACTGCGCTCGATGCACGAGCATGCCGAAAGGCCGTTAAAACTTGCTCCAGATCATCCTCGTTAATCGATGAAAGAATTGCAATCGGCCTACCGTTGCTGGTGATGATCATTTCCTTTTGTTCAGGCAATTCCTGCCAGATCTGTGATGATTTCGTTCTTAAATCTCGGATGCTTAAAAATCTCATGGCGACACCTCCAATCGTGATCCATTTATATACACGATTGATTCACTCATCAAGGCTTAAATGAGGCTAAACCAGAACGACCCGCTTGAGGCACCGAGGAAAGCGCACAGCGCTTTACGAGGTCGCTCTCGAAGCGTGGTTAGGGAAAACTCCTACCATTCCCCCCGCCTTATTCGCGATACATTGTTGTTCATCAATTTTCGAACGATGTGCCTGAACAAGATGCGCTTGATACCGCTTAAGTTGGCCCCATGCGCCTCGTAGAAATCATCGGGGGCATCGAATACTCCGTAGTCGTGGTTGATGCCGTCTTTTTGGATATAGGTGTCAGAACCTTTCCACTCGATGGGTGGATTCTTGAGGTTATGGGTTGCAACGGCATAGCCACAAAATGCTCCTTCGACCTTAGAGAATCGGTTTTGGACGCTCTCCAAGTATGGCCGATCCAGAATGAAACCCTCAAGATGGACCCACTTATTTTCAAACCAGACCTCCACCCAGCTGTGAATAATGCTGCGTGGTGCGAGCTTGTAGACAAGACCAGAGATCGCACCTTTTTGAAGTTGTTTATCGATTGTAAAGGCATGGAAACGGCACGCGACGCAGCATTTGCGTAGCAATGCCATCAGCAAAGTACCCTTCGTGTTGCACTGGCCGTATCCATCGTTGTAAATCTGAGAGGCGGGGATATCATCGGCCTCATTATAGCCGAAGGCGATTTCGTTCTGCACGAAGTCGTAGATGCGCGCAATACGCTCAAACTCAGATAACGACGCCCACCCCCGATTCTCCGCCAGCTCCAGTAATGACGTGTGGTTAAAGTCGAGCAACCGCGTTTCTTTGAGATACCGTTCCATGTGTTCTCCCGAACATTAAGCTGAAGAATCAAACAAAGATTGAGCCCGAGGGGAGATTTTGAAATCACTTCTAAAGTCCCACCCCGTACTTGCCCGGCGCCATGATGTTGTTTGGGTCCAGGGCCTTTTTGATCTGGGTGGCGAGCGCCCGGAACTCCGGCGCGGGACTCAGAATGCGGTCCATGTAGGCGGTGCTGGTGCGGTATTGCTGGTAGCCGGCATCCTGGGTCACCTGGCCCATCTCGAAGTAGAGTGCTTCGGCGCGGGCGGTCTCTTCGGGATCTTCCTTGTCGAAGAAGATGGACATGAGCGCGATGACACTGCGGGGGTTGGCTATCATCAGGGCCGTGGAGAATTCGAACTGGTACTTCGCATAGAGCGGCCGGACCATGTCGAGCACTTCGGTCACCTGCCGGCCGTTGAGCGGGATGAGAGGGCCGAGCCAGATCAGGCCGCAATGGTCGCGGGCCGGATCGATGTCGTTGTCTTTGGGTTTGGGCCGGCGCGATTTGTAGTAGGCGTGCTTGACGAAGTAGTCGCTGGGCACTCCTTTTTCGATGGCGTGCACGTGAGGCAGAAACTCCATGATGGCCAGCGGCTTTTTAAAGAGCAGCCAGCCCAGCTTTTTGGCCGCGGACGCGGCAAAGGGCAGACGGCCGACGGTTTGCAGCAGGCGGGTGAGGGTTTGGATGGTCTGGTTTTTGCGGTCGCTGATGAACTGGACGCGGCCCAGGGGCCCCAGCTCCTTTTTGGCCAGACGCATGGCCGCGCGCACCTGGGCCGGACTGCCGTAGATGCCGGCCGCAAAGGTCCAGGAAGAGATGTTGTACTCCTTGCGCAGCGCGAGCTGGGTTTGGGCGGAGAGGCACTTATCGGCTCCTGATAATAGATGATGGGGATATTTGTCCACCACCGCAAACATGATGAAATCGTTGATCAGATGGACCTTGCTGCGGATGGCGCCGTTGAATTGCAAGCGGCGCAAGGCGTCGACCAGGCGGGGGAAGTTCTCTTCTTCGGCCAATTCGAAGAGACAGGAGACAAATTTTTCCGGCTTGGGCATCAGCCACATGCCCATCTTGGTGACGATGCCGTAATTGGCCTGGCTGAAGAGCCCCTCCAGATAAGGGCCCACCCCCCATTTATGGCAGTTCCAGGATTGATACCCCTCCATGGGGCCGCCGCCGGTACGCATCCGCCGACCGTCGGGCAGAATCACTTCCAGTCCGCAGATGTTTTCGAAATGATCGCCGTAGGGCGTTTCGCCGACGCCCCGCTCCAGGGCATTACCGGTCACACTGGCGTCGGCCGGTCCGTCGGTGCAATCCAGCCACAGGTCGCAGTGGTGGTCGGTCAGATATTGGTGCAGCTGGCGATAGGTGACGCCCGGTTCGACCACCGCGTAGGCCATCTCGGTGTTGACTTCCAGGATGCGGTCGAGCCGTTCCAGGACCACCACCAGAGCGCCATCCCGGCAAGGGGTGGCCGAGCCGTAGCCCCAGTTTTTACCTCGGCTCACCGGCCAGAGGGGCAGCTTGAACTCGTTGGCGATCCGCACGATGCGCTCGACCTGCGCCACTGACCCGGGATAGAGGAAGGCCGAGGGCTTGCGGGCCGAAGGGATGATGACCCTGGAGCGGATCTCCAGGCCCTCGCGGTCGATGATGACGTACTCCGCGCCGATTACTTCTTTAATCCTCTGGATTCCCTGAAGCCATTGGTCGGAGTCCGAATCGGTCGCTAACGTTGCCTCGGAAAGTGCGTTCGTCATAGCGTTCTCTTCTCCCTTTTTTGTGAGTAGGCCTGCCGGGTTCAGAACAAGATGGTTCCATCGAAGGGTACGGCTTGGGGCGATTGGGTTTGCTACCCATTTGTTTTCACTCCGCTCCGGCGGAGAAAAAGGATGGGACTAAAGGCTTATTAGCCACCGCGGGCCGATCCTGTCAATGCCAATCATCGGCGCCCGGCCAAATCGCGGCATGCATCGGCCCCGGTGCGCCCGGGGCCATGGCATCACATGATCTCTGTGAGCGGCTTGAACAGGCTGTTGATGCCAAAGGATCAATTCGGGTGTGGGCAGGTGGCCTCACCGTCGGGCTTGTTGGCCGACGGGCCGGCCAATGCCTTCTCGATGGCTTTGCGCAGGGTATCCGGCTGAATCGGTTTGGAAACATAATCGTCCATGCCCCCGTTCAGGCACTTTTCGCGGTCCCCTTTCATGGCATGGGCCGTGAGGGCGATGATGGGCACGCGGTGGTTGAGAACCGCCGAGTCGGGGTCGCGAATAGCCTGGGTAGCTTCCAGGCCGTCCATCTCGGGCATCTGGATATCCATAAGCACCAGATCGTAGTTCTTCTTCGCCAGAGCTTCCACGGCCAGCCGTCCGTTGATCACGGCGTCGGCGGCAAATCCGAACTTGGTGAGCAGGTGCATGGCCAGCTTCTGGTTGATGAGGTTGTCTTCGACCAATAGAATTTGAACGGCCTTGGTTGCGGGTTCGGCCGGAACCGGTGCCGGTGCGGGTTGGCCCGGTTTAACTTCGGGCAAATACTGCGGGGCGCTGTGAATCACCGTGATCAAGCAATCGAACAGCTGAGAACGACGCACCGGCTTGGTCAGATAGGCCGAAAAACCGATGCGCTTCATCTCGGCGGCGTCGTCGCCGCGCAACCCCTGGGAGGTGAGCATGACGATCTGGGTCCGCTGGAGAACGGGGTCGGCCTTGATGCGCCGCCCCAGTTCGGCGCCGTCCATCTCGGGCATCACCATATCGCTGATGACCAGGTCATAGGGCGCACCGGTCTTGGCCACGGCATGCAACAACGCCAGGGCGATTTCACCACCCGTGGCCCGGTCGCAATCGCAGCCCCAGAATTTGAGATAACCGGCCAGGATCTCGAGATTGGTCGGGTTGTCATCCACTATCAAAATGCGCTTTTCTTGAAGTTTCTGTGGAATCACAAAGCTGCGTTCGCGGACATCGGGTTGTTTGCCGAAGAACGCGCTGAACCAAAAGGTCGAACCCTTATTCACTTCGCTTTCCACCCCCATTTGGCCGCCCATCAACTCGGTCAATTTCTTACTGATCGCCAGGCCTAACCCTGTACCGCCGTACTTACGGGTGGTCGAAGCGTCCACCTGTTGGAAGGAGGCGAACAGCCGCGCCTGGTCGGCTGGCGAGATGCCGATGCCGGTGTCGCGGATCGAAAAACGGAGTTTGACCCTGCCGGACAGCTCCTCCATCAGGGAAACAAATAGATACACTTCGCCTTTCTTGGTGAATTTGATGGCGTTGGTGCTCAGATTCATGATGATCTGGCGCAGTCGGCCGGGGTCGCCCATCAGGAAGGAAGGCACATTCGAATCGATACAATAGATGAATTCAAGTCCCTTGGCATGGGCCTGCATGGCCGGAAGGGCGGTCATCTCCTGAACGGCTTTGCGCAGGTCGAAATCGACGATCTCGATATCCAGTTTGCCGGCTTCGATCTTGGAAAAGTCCAGGATGTCGTTGATCACGGCCAGCAGGCTGTCGGCGCTACGCTTGCCGGTCTCCACGAAATCGGCCTGCTCGGCCGTCAACTCGGTGGTGAGCAGCAGGTTGTACATGCCGATGATCCCGTTCAGGGGCGTGCGGATCTCATGGCTCATGTTGGCCAGAAAATCGCTCTTGGCCAGGGTGGCCTCCTCGGCCTGGAACTTGGCGCGGGCCAGTTCCCGTTGGGCCTGTTTGCGTTGGGTGATATCACGCGAGAGGCCCCGGAAGCCCACCGGCTGCTCCTTGTCGTCCTTTATCAGTGAAACCGAACTCTCGATATAGCGCTTTGTGCCGTCTTTGCGGATGATTTCATACTGCACGCTGAGGTTGGGCTTGCCGGTAACAAAAATTCGATTAAAAGCGCGGTATGCTTTTTGAGCGCTCCTGGGATCCATGAAGTCGCGATTGTTTAAAGACTGCACCTCCTCTTGCGGATATCCGAGGTAATGGATAAATGCTTCGTTAAAGAAAACAACGTTGCCTTTCAGATCCACTTCAAAGTAGCCCTCTTCGATGCTGGAGAGAATATTGCGATACTTCTCTTCACTGATCTTGAGGTCCGTTTCAGCCTGTTTCTTCTCGGTCACGTCGCGTGAAACAAAACAATAGCCAACGGGGGCTCCCGATACGTCGCGCATCAGCGTGATGATTATTTCAACGCAGAGGCGGGTGCCGTCCGCGCGGAGCATCTCAGTTTCAACTACGACCTCGGTAGCCCCCGTGATGTTAACGTCCTTCAGGGCCTGGCGGAGCCCCACGGTTGCCTGGGGCGCAAAAGTATCCAACCAACTCCGGCCGACAATCCCTTCCCGCGGTCGTTGCAAATGCTTGCACAACGTATCGTTGACATAGGTATAATGCCCATCGAGATCAATCGTAAAATAAGCGTCTTCCAGTGTTTCGATGATCGTGCGGAATTTTACTTCACTCTGACGGATCACCTGTATGCGTTTATTGCTTTCCACGGCCACGAGGATGGCGGCCCACAACTCCACGGCATCCAGTTGATCTTTGGGTAGACAATCGTACGCTCCATAGCGCGCGGCTTGCCGGCAATGGGCTTCGTTCGCTGTATCCTCCAGAACGATGACGGGCAGGCGGGGCGCCGCTTGCCGTATCTTTTCCAAGGCCTCCATGCCTGCGCCGTCCGGTAAAGCAAGATCCAGCAAAACGGCATCAAAAGGCCAGGCCGAAATCGCCTGCAAGCCGGCGGCAAGGGATCTGGCCGTATGCAGCTTGCTCTCCACATGGGCAATGCCGGCCAATGAAGTTTCGATACGGTCCCCCTGACCAGGATCATCTTCAACCAGGAGGATTTTCATGAGATTGCTTTTATCGGAGCTGCTCATCTTGTCTGGCCTCTTATTTAGCTTAGCGATAATACTACCGCGAAGAATAGCGCGTTTCTTAAGCGGCGATCATCTTTTCAATGACCCTCAACAGTTCATCCGGCTGAATGGGTTTGGCGACATAATCATCCATGCCCGCCCGCAGGCAATGGTCGCGATCCTCCTGGCCGGCCTGGGCGGTCATAGCGACGATGCGCACAGCATGGTTGCGCACGGCCGAACCGGGGTCGCGGATCCAGCGGGTGGCCTCAAAACCGTCCATCTCCGGCATCTGCACGTCCATGAGCACCAGATCGTAGTCGGCCGAGGCAAGCGCCTGGAGGGCCTCCTTGCCGTTGAGCACCGCATCGGCGCTAAAGCCGAAGCGGGTCAGCAGATGCAGGGCCAGCTTTTGATTGATGGCGTTGTCCTCGGCCAATAAAATACGCACCTTGCGCCGTTTGGCCTCCGACAGGGTGTAGCTGGTGACGATCGGGGCGCCCTTGTTTCTCTGGGGTTGAAGACCTCGGCTCAATACGGCCACCAAACAGTCGAACAGTTGGGAGGGGCGCACCGGCTTGGTCAAATAGGCGGCATAGCCGATGCGTTTCATTTCGGCGGCATCGCCGCGCAACCCCTGGGAGGTAAGCATGATCAGGATCGCAGGCGCAAGAGCGGCATCGGCCTTTATCCTGCGGCCCAATTCGGCGCCGTCCATCTCCGGCATGAGCATATCGGAGATCACCAGGTCATAAGGCGCGCCGGCCTTGGCCACGGCCCGCATCATGGACAGCGCCAGGGTGCCGCTGACGGCCCGGTCGCACCCGCATCCCCACTGCTTGAGGTAGCCCTCGATGATCGTCAGATTGGTCTGGTTGTCGTCCACGATCAAGATCCGTTTGGCGCGCATCGTCTCGGGCACGACCAGGGGCGGTTGGACGCTTGTGTCGGCCTTATCCAGAACCGCCGTGAACCAGAAGGTCGAGCCTTTGCCCGGAGTGCTCTGCACGCCCATGCGGCCACCCATCAGCTCGGCCAGCCGCTTGGAGATAGCCAGGCCCAGGCCTGTGCCGCCATACCTGCGGGTGGTGGAGTTGTCCACCTGCTGAAAAGATCGGAACAGGCGTGCCTTATCGGTCTTGGAGATGCCGATACCGGTATCTTTAACCGTGAAACGGAGCGTGACCTTGCTGTCGACCTCTTTTTCCAGGGCGACAAACAGGGCCGCCTCCCCGGCCTGAGTAAACTTGATGGCATTGGACAAGAGCTTCAAAATGGTCTGACGCAGCCGGCCAGGGTCGCCCAGAAGCAAAGAGGGCACCTCGGGGTCGATTGCATAAAGCAGTTCCAGACCCTTTTCCTGGGCCTGCCGGGCCGGGCCGGCCAGCATGTCGTCGATGGCATTGCGCAGGTCGAAATCGATGCTCTCGATTTCCAGCTTGCCGGCTTCCATCTTTGAAAAGTCCAGAATATCGTTGATGACCGTCAACAGACTATCGGCGCTGTGCTTGCCGATCGCAACGAAATCGGCTTGTTCGGGCGTCAAGCCCGTACCCTGCAGCAGGTTGTACATGCCTATGATGCCGTTCATGGGCGTGCGGATTTCGTGACTCATATTGGCCAGAAACTCGCTCTTGGCGCGCGTGGCGGCTTCGGCTTTCTCCTTGGCCCGCGCCAACTCCAACTCGGCCGCCTTGCGCTGGGTG
>JBAQGR010000325.1:0-3409 GCA_049287895.1 Desulfatitalea sp. | reverse complement strand
CCAACAACTTGGGGGCATAGAAGAGCACCACCTTGTCCACGATATCGGCGGCCAATGCGCTGCCGGCCACCTGGGCGCCACCCTCGATGAGCAGACTGGCGACCCCCATCTTGCCCAGTTGCGCCATAAGCGCCGCCAGGTCGATATGTCCTTTTTTAACCGACGCATCCAGGATATGCGCTCCGTTGGCCGCCAGCCGACGCCGGTCCACATCCGACGCCTCGGGCCCGCAAACCACATAGGTGGGCGCCGTGGAGGTCTGGGTAAGCACCTTGGCCCTTTTGGACATGGTGAGCCGGGTGTCGAGCACCAGGCGCATGGGGTCCTTTCCCTGGCCGTCGGCCAGGCGCGCGGTCAATTCGGGATCATCGGCCTTGACCGTGCCGACCCCCACCAGAATGGCATCCATGGCGTGGCGCAGACGATGGACCTGGGCACGGGCCGCTTCGCCGGTGACCCAGCGCGCGTCTCCGGTGCTCGTGGCGATCCGTCCGTCCAGTGTGGCGGCCATCTTCAGCACCACAAACGGCCGTTTGGTATGAATGAACTTGAGGAAGCTTTCGTTGAGCCGCCGGGCCTCCAACTCCCTGACCCCGCTCACTACCTCGATGCCCTTGGAGGCGAGCACGGCGTTGCCGCCGCCCTGGACATCGGGATTGGGATCGGTCATGGCCACCACGACCCGTCGGATTCCGGCGCCGATAATTTTTTCCGTACACGGCGGCGTGCGGCCGAAATGGGTGCACGGTTCCAGGGTGACATACAAGGTGGCGCCCGCAGCGCGCTCACCGGCGGCATCGATGGCATGCACTTCGGCGTGCGGGCCACCCACGGCCTGGTGAAACCCCTGCCCCACCACCTGGCCCTCGTTGACCACGACCGCCCCTACCATGGGGTTGGGCGAGACGCGCCCGGCCCCTTGGGCAGCCAGTTCCAAGGCCAGGGCCATGTAATCGGCGTCGTTCATCCTCGTCCGCTCAGCAGTGTTTTGAGTTCAGCCACAAAATCATTCACATCCTTGAATTCCCGGTACACCGAAGCAAAGCGCACGTAGGCGATATCGCTCAGGGTGTGCAACTGGGCCATGATCTTCTCGCCCACGACGCGCGAAGGGATCTCCTTTTCGCCGGTCTCGCGCAGATCCCGTTCCAGGTCGTCGATGAAATCCTCGATGGCGTTCATGCTGATGTCCAGCTTCTGGCAGGCTTTCTGCATTCCCGAACGCACCTTGTCCCGGTTGAACACTTCGCGGCGGCCATCCTTTTTGACGATCATGATGGGAATCTCTTCGATGTGCTCGTAGGTGGTGAATCGCCGGGTGCAGTCGATACACTCCCTGCGCCGCCGGATCACCGCCCCGTCCTTGCTCACACGGGAATCGATCACCTTGTTGTCCATCTCTCCACAAAAAGGACACTTCATGAACGCACCTCCGTCAGGCTGCTTGGCAATTGGACCACTTCCACTCCGGCTTCGGCCAACATTTCACTGGATATAAGATCCGCATAACCGGATTGATAGACAATCCGGACAATGCCCGCGTTGATGATCATCTTCGCGCAGATGGAACATGGCAGGTTGGTGCAGAAAAGCGTGGCCCCTTTGATAGAGACGCCATGGTAGGCGGCCTGGATAATGGCGTTCTGCTCGGCGTGAATGCCCCGGCACAGCTCATGGCGCTCGCCCGAAGGCACGTTGAGCTGCTGGCGCAGGCACCCCACTTCGGCGCAGTGGCGCACATTGCTGGGAGCGCCGTTGTAACCGGTGGAGAGCAGGCGCCGGTCCCTGACCACCACGGCGCCGACGGCCCGGCGCAAACAGGTGGCCCGTTTGGCCACCAGACAGGTGATGTCCATGAAGTATTCGTCCCAGGAGGGGCGTTCAATTTCCATTGGCATCTTCTTTGGCCCCATCAAATCGACGGAAAACCTTCACTTGAAACCTGACACTTGAAGCTTGATGGATCCGTAAAAAGTCGCAGGAGGTCCGTTAGTGTCATCCCCGCGGAGGCGGGGATCCAGTTATTTCAAATGATTCTGGACTCCCGCCTTCGCGGGAGTGACGGTTCGCAACTTTTTACATAGCCGTCAAGCTTAATACTCCGGCTTCGCCGGCCTATGCATACAATGGAAACGCGCTGCATAGCTCGGCCACTTCGAGCCGGGTGCGCTCCAAAATTCTCTGGTCTTCCCGGTTTTTGAGCACCTCAATGATCAGGCCGGCGATCTGGCGCATCTCTTCGGTGCCCATGCCGCGGCTGGTGACGCAGGGTGTGCCGATGCGCACGCCGCTGGTCACCTGTGCGCCCCGTCGATCAAAGGGCACGGCGTTTTTGTTCACCGTGATGCCCGCGCGGCCCAAAGCGGTTTCGGCCGCCTTGCCGGTGATATCCCACGAGGTCAGATCCACCAGCATGAGATGGTTGTCCGTACCGCCAGAGACCATCTGCAAACCGGCGCCCTGCAAACCGGCGGCCAGGGCCTGGGCATTGGCCAGCACGCGCTCCTGATAGGTTTTGAAGGCCGGCGCCAACGCCTCTTTGAAGGCCACAGCCTTGGCCGCGATCACATGCATCAGCGGTCCGCCCTGAATCCCCGGGAACACCTCGCTGCGCAATTTGTCGGCACAGGCGGACTTGGCCAGAATCAATCCCCCGCGCGGCCCGCGCAGGGTCTTATGGGTCGTGGAGGTGACCACATCGGCCCGCGGCACCGGTGACGGATGCAACCCGACGGCCACCAGCCCGGCGATATGGGCCATGTCCACCATAAAGAACGCCCCCACCTCGGTGGCGATATCGCCGAAGGTGTCAAAATCGAGAATCCGCGGGTAGGCGCTGGCACCGGCCACGATCATCTTGGGGCGATGCTCCTTGGCCAACCGTCGTACCGCGGCGTAATCGATAATGCCGGTGCGCGGGTCCACCCCGTAGTGGACGAAGCGATAAAGCTGACCGGAAAAGCTCACCTTGGCGCCGTGGGTCAGATGGCCGCCGTGGGCCAAATCCATGCCCAGCACGGTATCGCCCGGCTGGAGCAAGGAAAAATAGGCGGCCATATTGGCCTGGGAACCGGAGTGGGGTTGCACATTCACATACTCGGCCCCGAACAACTGCACGGCCCGATCCACGGCCAGCCGTTCGGCCACGTCCACGAATTCGCACCCACCATAATAGCGCTTGCTCGGATAGCCTTCGGCATATTTGTTGGTCAGCAAGCTGCCCTGGGCGGCCATCACCGCCCGGCTGGCGATGTTTTCCGACGCAATCAGCTCCAACTGGTTCGTTTGACGCTCCAACTCCTGATCCAGCACCTTGGCGATCTCAGGGTCTACGGTCGCAATAAGATCGTTATTCAACGCTTTGTCCCCTTAGTCTTTATTTTCGAACAGCCGTTCTCTTTTTGGTTGT
>JBAQGR010000324.1:0-6731 GCA_049287895.1 Desulfatitalea sp. | reverse complement strand
AGTGTCTCCAGATCGTTCCAGCGGCGCACGCCATGGCCGCAATGCTGATGCTCCGCCTTGGTCACCGCCGCCGTGATCCCATTTTGACCATAGCCGGCCAGGGCATCCAGCAGCGCTTTGCGGCGGTCGATGACGCGGGTGTGGGGCAGCATCCACGGTCCCAGGAGAAAGGCCTGCATGGTTTTGGACGCGTTGAGCATTTGGGCCGTGGCCGACGGCAGCAGGCGCACGCCCCGGGCCGCCAGGTCGGTCAGGAGGGCTGCCCGCAGCGGAGAAGCCGGGATCAGGCCGACGAAGGCATCGCCCGGCCCCAGATCCTGATAGAGTTGCACCAAATGGCTGTAACGCGTGACGATCATCGTCTTCTATCGGTTGTGATGGGCTTGTAGGCCGAGTTCGATCAAACGGTCCAGCAATTGAGCGAACGAGATGCCCGCCGCCTGGGCGGCCTGGGGAAGCAGGCTGGTGGGGGTCATACCAGGGATGGTATTGGTTTCCAACACAAAAATGTCATCGCCACGCACCAGCATATCGGTGCGGCTGTACCCTTTGCAGAAAAGGGCCTCGTGGGCCATGCGGGCATAAGACTGCGCCTTCTCGGTCAGCACCGGACTGATCCGGGCCGGGCAGATCTCCTGACTGGCGCCGGCCGTATACTTCGCCACGTAATCGAAGAAGTCGTGGCTCGCATCCGGAACGATTTCGATGAGGGGCAAAGCATCCAACCGATCGTTGCCCAGCACGCTGGCGGTGATTTCGACCCCTTTGATATAGCTTTCCACCAGGACAGTGCCGTCCTGCTCGAAGGCCTTGGCCAAGGCGCCGGCCACCTGGTCGGCCGAACGCACGATGCTCATGCCGATGCTCGATCCGCCCACGGCCGGTTTGACCACCAGGGGCAGTCCCAAGCGCTCCACGAAACGCTCCGCGCTCACAGTCTCGCCACGCCGCACCGCCAGATAAGGAGGCATCGGGATGCCCGCCCGTTCGTACATCTGCTTGGCGGCCAGTTTGTTCATGGCCAGGGCGCTGCCCAGTACGCCGGCCCCCTGATAGGGGATGTCGAGCAATTCCAGCAACCCCTGCACAGTGCCGTCTTCACCATAAGGACCGTGCAGGATTATCAGCGCCGCGTCGATGTGGGCGGCGTCGGCCACCAGCCTGGGCAGGTCGGTTTGGGGATCGTAGCGCCGCACTTCATACTTGGCCTTGTCCAGAGACTGAAACACCTGCTGGCCGCTTTTCAAGGAGACTTCCCGTTCCGACGAAATACCGCCACACAGCAGAGCAATGGTTTTTTTCATGGAGTCGTTTCTCCTTTTTGGTGGCCGACGGTCCGGTCAGCCCCCTATCAGCTTTCGTTTGGCGGCGGTGAACTCTTCCGGCGTAATCAGGTTTTTCTCCAAGAGCTGGGCCAAGGCGGTGATATCACGGATACGCGCCGTCTCAGGATCGTCTAGCTTCAAAGGCTCCTTGTACTCGCCGCTCTCGAGGGCTTTTTGATCATTAGGCGGCCCGAGCCGGAAGGTAGCCATACCTCCCATGAAACTGATCTCCACGGCGCGGCCCTGAAACATGGGGGAACGCAGCGCTTCCCCCAGGGATCGGCCTTCACGCCGCAAACGCCGGTAGAAGAGATAACCCGACAGGGCCACCAGCGCAATTCCGCCCAGAACGATCCAGACCATGTTGCGCACCACACCGCCGAAAAATACGACGACCAAGCCCAGTCCGGCGATCAGCAGAACATGCAGGATCAGGATAGTATACGCCAGCGCAATGCTTTTAAAAAGACCTTCCCGGTGATTTGTTTTTTTTGAGTCCATGGTAAATTCAGAAGATGCGCAGTGGAGGCATCAACCCTTGGTTTTGGTCCTTGTGGCCGCCAACCGATCGGTGACGTCGGCCATGTAATGCTGGGGGATATCGAAGCGGGTGCTGCCCTGCCGTGAGGCATTGAGCTTCATGATCAGAAAATTGAGCTTCTTCAGGGTCGTATAGCGCTCCGCCGTATCGGGCATATGGGCCAGCAGTTCTTCGGTGCAGTGAATCTCTTTTTTCAGGGCGATCTCGGGCGGCAGACAATCTGCATTTTTCAAAATCTTGTAGGGCAAGCGCAAATCTTCGGGAATATGTTGATCCTGGGAAAGGTCCAAAGGCCGACCGGCGCCCGGCAGGTTATTGAACGCGCCGTTCTCTTGGGCCTTTCTAATGCGCTCTTCCACTATTTTTTCAAACCCGGTGATCATTTTTATTTTAGTTCCCAGCGGCAACGATGCGCAAATCGCGTACCGTCTACTCCCTTGGTTAAAGAGGCCCCACTATAATACAGAGAATTTCTCATTTTCAAGGACTAATCCATCGGCGTTCCACAGACAAACGCCTGGAGCAGCTTTGCGGTTTCGATGGGTTTTTCCATGGGGACCAAATGCCCGGCGCCGGCCACCGCCGCATAGTGGCCCTGGGGGATCAGTTGCGTGACCCTTTTCAAATCGATCCAGGGCCTGTTCTCGCTCCCCTCGCCCTCCACCACCAGTGTGGGACAAACCACCGACGGCAGCACGGGCCAGGGGTCGAAATGGGAGCCACCCATAAAGAGTGCCGCCTCCTGGCGCGGCGTGCAGGTCAATTGCACCCCGTCGCCATTGTCGCCGCTGAGGCCGTGCTCGATGTAGAGCGCCAGCACCTCCTCATCCCACGATTGAAAGAACGGCTTGGATTTGAAATCACTCCGCGCCTCCTGGCGGTCGCGCCATTGGTTGCGCCGCTTGACGGCTTTGGCGGCCAGGGGATGTTGGGCCACCGTCAAGGGCAACCGATAAAGTTCGGCGGGTAAAAAGATCGGCTCGATCAACACCAACTTGGCTGCTGCCAGACCGAGAACCGCGTGGGCCAAGGTGGCGACCGCCGCGCCCATGCTGTGGCCCACAAAAACACCGTTCTCAATGGCCAGTTCGGCGCACAACTGTTTCAGATCCTGCGCCAGTTGCATCCACGCCAGGCCGCCGCTGTAAGGATCGGCGGGTCGGTGAGCGAACAATGCGGGCGCGATCACCCGGTATGTCGCCGCCACCTGCCGGGCGATGGGATGCCACAGCCACGGCAGAAAACCTGTAGCGTGCAACATCACCAGCGGTGGGCCATCCCCACCATAGTCCAGATAGGTGATCTGCGTGTCACCAATGGATTGTGTCTTTACTTGCGGCTCTACGGTGATCATATGCTCTCCGATCAGCGCTCATACTCGATGGCTTCCCGGGACGTGAGGGTCTGGCGCAGCACCTGGGCCTCCTCGTTGTCCGGCTCCCCCTGGTCCACGGCATCCAACTGCTCCCGGGCCTCGTTCCAACGGCTCTGGTCCAGATAGAGCCGCGCCAGGGCCAGGCGTGACTCCCAATGACGGGGATCGAGCACCACGGCTTGCTGCCAGGCGTGCTCGGCCCTCTCCGACCGGCCCATGGCTTGCTCCATGAGACCCAGGGCGAAATGGTTGTCGGCGTTGTCGGGCTGGACGGTCACGGCCCGTTCAAATGCCGTGGCGGCCCGCTCCAGATCGCCACGATCAGCGTAGGCCATGCCCAGATTGAAAAAGAGGCGATCGTCCGCGGTGTAGCCGCAGGCGATGGCCTCTTCATAAAACTGGATCTCCCTGGCGTGGTCGTCGAGCTGGCCCCAGATATAGCCAAGATGGTACATGGCCCGGCAATCCCCGGGGGCCTTGGCCAGCAGCTGTTCGTAGTAGATTCGCGCCGCCTCCCAATCCCCGCTGTTGATCGCCTCGTCAATGACATCCTTGTTCTGCCGGACCTCGGACACGGGCGCTTGGGGCTGGGTCGCACAGGCAACCGTCCCGAGGCCGATCACGATCCAAAAAAAATGGCGAAGAGTGCAGTGGAAAAACACTTGAGCTTTGCCTCCCATCATTTTATGCAGTTAGAAGAGGTTTCAACGTTACCGAGTCTGAAAATAGGCCGCGGCCGCAATAAGGGTCAAGGACAAAATGGACAAGACATTGCGTGGCCGAATTGTTATGGCCACACAGACTCGCCGCCAGCATGGCCAAAGAGATAGATAGTGGCTGAATAACAACGGTTGGTGTGACGAATCGACCCCACGGCGCGATCAGCGGCGCGCCGCGACCACGGCGCGAACCACCCCTGCTCATTTGTAACCTGTTCACATTCAACGCTTTTAGAACTTTTTCCCTGTGCCGCGCACCTGTAAAGAGCGGCAGGCACGTGAATTGCTTTTCATGCTGTAGGCCATGCGGTGGTCATTCAGACGAGGAGAAGCCATGCCAAAGCGATCAACTTTTTGGGTCTTCTGCATGCTGGTGTTATTCTGCGCCGGCGGCCTGTGTTGCGCGCCCCTTTGGGCCCATGCCAACCCCCTTCCGTTCGCGCCCGGCGAGAAACTGGACTACGAATTGCGCTGGGAGAACGTGCCGGCCGGCACGGCGCGCCTGGAGGTTATGGCGGTAAAAACCATAAACGGCGAACCGACCTATCACTTTGTCATGACTGCCGAATCCAACTCCTTTGTGGATATTTTCTACAAGGTCCGGGATCGCATCGACGCTTTCGCGGATATCCGCATGACCCGCTCGGTGCACTATGAGAAGAAACAGAGTGAAGGCAGCCATAAGAGAGATGAACTCATTGAATTCAATTGGGAGAGCGGCCAGGCGAGCTATTCCAACTACGGTCAAAAGAAAGCCCCCATCGATTTGATGGCCGGCAGCTTCGACCCCCTCTCGGCTTTTCACTACACCCGCACCGCGGATTTGGACCTCAGCAGCCCGTTGGAACGACCCATCACCGACGGCCGCAAAAATGTGATCGGGCGCCTGAAAGTGGTGGCGCGGGAGCAAATCACCCTGCAAAACGGCCAGACCTATGACACCTTGTGCATCGAGCCGGAGCTGAATCATGTGGGCGGGGTGTTCAAACAGAGCAAGAACGCCAAGATCCAAGTATGGATCACGGCGGACGAACGGCGCATCCCGGTCCGCATCCAAAGCAAGGTTGCCATCGGCCACTTCATCGGCGAGCTGGTCACGTCCGAAGGGACGCTGCATTGAAGCCACGGTAGCGGATCAGGCCCTCCTGGGCCACCGTGGCCACAAGCGTCCCCTGCCGGGTGAAAATCCGGCCGATGCTCAACCCCCTGGCCTTACATGCGTTGGGGCTCTCCATGGCATACAACAGCCAATCATCCATTCGAAAATCGCGGTGAAACCACATGGCGTGGTCCAGACTGGCCACCTGCATCTCGGGCTCCCAGAACGAGTGGCCGTGGCGGCGCAGGGAGGTAGACATCAGGTTGAAATCGGACGCATAGGCCAGCAAGTATCGGTGGGCAGCGCCATCATCGGGCATGGTGCCGATGGCCCGGAACCAGACATAACGGTGGGCGGAGCTCTGCTTGGGGGCAAAGGGGTCGCTGCTGGTCACGTGCCGGATTTCGATGGGCTTGTCGCATAGAATCTGCTCCCGTACCTTGTCCGGTATCTTGTCCGCCCATTTGCGCGCCTGCTCGACTTCTGAGGCGAACCCCTCCGGGCCGGGTACCTCGGGCATGCGGTCCTGGTGGTCGAACCCCGGTTCGTCGATCTGAAACGAAGCGGACATGGAAAAAACCGCCTGGCCCTTTTGTAGCGCCACCACCCTCCGCGTTGTGAAGCTTTTCCCGTCCCGGATGCGGTCCACCGAATAGACGATGGGCAGGTTGGCATCGCCAGGCCGCATGAAATAAGCGTGGATGCTGTGGGCCGGCCGATTCTCGGAGACCGTATAAGAGGCGGCCGACAAGGCCTGGCCCAGCACCTGGCCGCCAAACACGTTGCCGAACCCCAGATTCTGGCTCTGGCCCCGGAAGATATTCTCTTCGATCTTTTCCAATTTCAAGAGCGTGAGCAGCTCTTCAAGGACATTGCCCAGGCTGCAGGTTGACATACGCCTCCTTTTCTCGATCGGTTCCAATAGCGGTGCTTCGCAATGGAGTTCGTCGGCTCTTGCTCCTGATGCATTGTCTTTGCGGCTTTTAGCAGGTGACCGCCTCATAGTAGGTACTGGGCTTGACCTGGGTGATCTCACTGGTCCCCTTCCAGCTTTTTGAGAAATTCCCGCCCTTTTGCCGTTAGCCTATATTTCTGTTTGCTGGAGCGAGGCTTATCGGGAATGGTCATTTCGATCAGGTCCAGCTTCACGCCGACTTGCTGATAATTTTCTCGAAAGTGTTTTTCATCCTTAAGCCCCAATATCTCCTGAATTTCTCCTCGTGTCATCTCCCCAGTCATAATGGAAAGCATTCTTCTGATTTCGGGGGTAACTTCGGGGGTAACTTCGGGGGTGGCTTCGGGGGTGGCATGGTCCCGATTGAGCCCTGATTTGCTCCCCGTTGGATCCCCTGAAACTTGGACTTGCTCGGTGGTGCGCGGGAAGGTCATGGTGAACCAGTGCTCGGAAACATCTATTTGCGGCTCGGCCACGCCGTAATCCCGACAGAAGTTGCGGATGCGCCGAATGCCTGAGCCGATATGCTCCACGGCCTCCATGCGGTGCAGCATGCCGAACAAGAGCGGATTGCGCGGAATACTTTTAACGCCCAGATCAGCCTCGGTCATCCCCGCTGGCAAGCCGCCGGGGCTGACTATTTCCACCCGATCCTTGAAAATATAGATCTGCACATTGGCTGTGGAGCGGTAATCGCGATGGGCCAGGGCGTTGACC
>JBAQGR010000323.1:0-6078 GCA_049287895.1 Desulfatitalea sp. | reverse complement strand
CCGTAAACTGTTTCCGCCAGGCGTATTGCAGCGGATCTGTGTATCAGCGTTGAACTTAAAGATATTAAATAAACAAATTCAGCGATAGGCCCTAATTCTGACTCACTTAACAAATGCCTTGCCATTTTACGAGCAGAAGTGATTGCGGACGATTGAGTAGTGAAGTCTGTGGCCTTAGGTCTTGGCCAGGTCAAATCAGCAAGTTCAACTAACCTAACCTGAACAAGTTTAGGGTGGCCACCTGTCCCCATAGCAATGATTGAAGCCCACAAATCAGCAATTTCAGGAGGACAACCATGTTCAATGAATAGAGTCTCAATTTCGTTGGCACTTAACTCGGGCACATCGAGGACCTCGACATTTTTAAAATCTTTAACAACTGCAGATTCGCTGGTACCTCCTCGGGCTGTAATTATAATGCCTTTTCCGCATATGCCAGAACGGTGTAGTATTAATGCAAGCGAATCTCGATAGGAATGATGAGCTGCTGGGCTTATGTCCAGGTCATCGATAATCACCAAATTAGGGCAGCTCCCCTTTTCAATTCGGCCAGCAAGCGCAACAAATACATTATCAACTTGATCGATCCTCCGCCCAGATAAATTGATCCACCAAGCATCGGGGCATAGCTGCAAACAAACCATCTGTGCTGCAGTTGATTTCCCTTTATGGATTATAGTGGACCCCAGTTTTCAGACAGCAGTTTAGGCTGTGCGCAACAACAAGGAACGAGAAACGATGAGCGAGTCGAAAAAGAGGAAGGTCCACACTGCCGAGTTCAAGGCCAAGATAGGTTTGGAGGCATTGCGAGGGCAAAAAACGATCAACGAGATTGGCCAGGAGTTCGGAGTTCACCCCGTTACGGTCGGACAGTGGAAGAAGGAAATTCAGCGCCAAGCCAAGACACTCTTTGAGGGCAAGCGTGGCCCCAAGCCGGTTGCCGCACACCAGGAACCGGAGCTACTGTTCAGTGAAATTGGCAAGCTGAAGGTGGAACTTGACTGGCTAAAAAAAAAGTCAGGAATCAGCCGGTAATGATACGACAAGGTTGGATCGACCAAGAGGGCGCGGTGTCGGTGGCTCGGCAATGCGCCCTGACCGGAGTCTGTCGGAGCACTGTTTATGCGCTGCAAAAACCCAGACCGGTCGATGAAATGGATGTGCTGCTGAGTTGGCTGATTGACGAAGAATACACCCGGCACCCGTTCTACGGTAGTCGGAGAATGGTGGTTTTTCTCAATGTGGCGGGCCACAAGGTTAACCGCAAACGGGTACAAGGCCTGATGCGCAAGATGGGGTTGGCAGGAATGGCACCAGGCCCCAACACCAGCCGTCCACACCCTGGGCACAAGGTGTATCCCTATTTGCTGCGCGGCGTTCCCGTGGTTAGGCCAAACCAGGTTTGGAGCACTGATATAACCTACATCCGGTTGGCACGAGGTTTCGCCTACCTGGTAGCGGTCATGGACTGGTACTCGCGCCGGGTGTTGAGTTGGCGGATCAGCAATAGCACAGAGGCGACATTTTGTGTCGATTGCATAGAGCAAGCCTTGCGCACCCACGGCAAACCGGAAATCTTCAATAGCGATCAAGGCTCGCAGTTCACCAGCGATGCCTTCACCGGTGTGCTTAAACGAGAAGGCATCGTTATCAGCATGGATGGGCGCGGTCGAGCATACGACAATATCTTTGTCGAACGGCTTTGGCGCAATGTTAAATATGAGGACGTGTATCTAAAGGGGTATGGCTCAATGGTCGAATTGATGGTTGGTCTGGCCGAGTATTTTGCCTTTTATAACGCTGAGCGACCGCACCAGTCGCTGGGTCACAAGACGCCTGATGTCGTGTATCGAACCGCGATTGGCGGCGGGGCGCTGATTGTAGACAAATTTGCCCGCGCGGTGGAGGAAATCCCTGTTCCGCTACGCTCCACAGGGATTTCCTCCACCGCGGAGCCAGGATCAAAATTGATAATAATGGATAGTCCGGGGCAGCGCCGTACAGCTGTGACTGAAATCAGATGTGCAGCTTAAACTCAGTGAATTTTTGTCTTGACTCAGGGGTCCACTTTACTACTAAGGTGAAAACCATTGTTCTGAAATGCGTCGAGAGTACCGTGTAGTCGCGATGAGTAAAATCGTTCTTCCCGCATCGAAATCACGACAAGGCCGTCAACTATTGTCGCAATGTGTTGGGCAAGGGTGAAGCAGTAATCCTGAACGGCTGGCGAGTATTGGTCTGTATTATCGAGTACAATGATTGTCCCCTTCTGGCGAGTTTTCCAATAGTCCGCAAGCCGTCGAGAGCAGTATTCTGAGTCCTTGAGCCATCCAGCGACTATGTCATTGAGCCTGATATTAAACGCTTCGGTATCCGGATTTAACCCGGCGAGGATCTGTTTTTTAGCGAAAGTGTATTTGTCGTGAAAGAGTCCAAGGAGGGTGTCTCTATCGGCCTCAAGCAATTTTTCTCGGTCAAGCTTCCCAAGTAGTTGTTTCCAGGTCTCTGATTCTATCTGGCTGCGGTCTTCTGGACATTCGAGTAGATCTATAACAGCTATGACAGAGTGGTCTGCTATCTCTATAGGAGGACGGTGGTAAAGTAACTTGCGGATAAAAGTCGACTTACCAGCCCCTTTGCCTCCAAAAAGAATTACCACTTCTCTTGTGCGGCGATCTCTTAAATTACTTGCAATGCGCTTTCCAAACTCCCCGCCCATCCAATCGTCGAAAAACTCCTTAACGTTGTAATTCTTAAAATAGGGAGTAAGGCAATCTTTGATGATTTGAGTTACGCCATCTATGCCGGCTTGGTAATCCCTTACATTAACATAGCAACGTTGCATAAAATCGTCGTCTGTAGGATTCATGCTCCCAAGATAACGGTCCGAAAGCGGGCGGATGCACGTCGCCAAGTAGTTATTATGCAATTCTTGGCTAAACTCAGGGATATTTGCCTTTGGAAAGAAGCGCTCTCGGCGCTTCATTTCAATGCTACCGAGGCGTAGAGCCAGCGATGCATTCTCGGTCACGGCTTTATATCCAAAGGTGTTGATGGCATCGGTAAAAGAATCTGCAAAGTACCAAAGGGATTTTACTACAAGTGCGTGTAGATCGCGCCAATCCGAGTGCCGTTCAAAGGTCTTGAAAAATATCCACTGGTGTCCGTTAGTAACTGCACCCAGCTCACAACCTGTGTTCACACAGTAGTTTCTAACTTGTAAAATGGCGCTGTTTATCTCAGGGGAAGTCATGAGTGTCTTGGTCTTCATGAAACCGCTAAATTCGTTCCTAAAAAGCGGCTGAGGAAGTTCAAAGAATATGCCTTCTCTCTTGGCTTCAATGAAAATCAGTTGTGAATCAGCGTGGCCAAGTAGCACGTAGTCGGCGTAGCCAGGATTAATATAAGATTCACACAGGACAGCGGAGCGTGGCCACGCAAGTACATTGTGGAGAATGACATCAATTACCTGATGACGCGTGTTGGCCTCTGATAATAAGCCAACTTCCGTATAGCCGCGTGCAAGCTCTAATGCCACGTCATGTGGTGTTTGTAGCTCGGCCATAGTCTCCTTCTGGTATCACTTTACTTAATTACTTATTTTCTATTGAATTTCTGAAAACATAGGTCTTAAACAGGCAATAAGCAAAAGTATCATTTCGCATTTCCTAATGAGCAATTTTACTATATCCCACTTCCCTGTATTATCAACCTAATTTATAGGTACAAGGTTCTGTAAATTTTTTGGGCATCTTTAGCCCGGCGATCTAATCCAAATACGCAAACATCACGGCAGGTGCGTTTATAACTATCGAACACAAAAGCAAAGGGCCGGCATAACCTGCCAGCCCCACACAACATTTCATTTTGTAAGAGCCGATAAAAAGTTTAGGCTGGCGTGATGTTCAGGACCCGACACAGTAGGCCCCCGCGAGGCACGCCAGCCAAGGACGCCCCATGCGCCCTTCGGAGCAGGCCCTCGCTAAACTAAATTCCGGTAAAGAACAAGAACGCCAGGGGATAGCGCACCACCACACCGCCGAAGCGCGACTCGCCCGGCACGATCAGCTCAAGCCCCTTTTCCTGCATGGGATAAAGGTTCAACTCCATGGCGCCGCCGACAAAGGCGTTGTCCATTTCGCCGTACATGGGCTCCACGGTGGTCAGGCCGAACGCGTTGTTGTTTTTCAGCAGGTACTCCAAAATGGTGGTATTGGACAGATCCGAGCGGGGCATGTAAAGTGACGGACGGTTTGAAACTCAAAGAGAGGCAAGGCAATATGGCTGAAGAAGAAAAGCAATTGACGGGACCCCACCATTTCAAGATGGAAGCATGGATCAGTTGCGCCCCCTTCGAGCGGCTGCTCGGCATGGAAATCGTTGAAGCAGTAAACGGCCGGGCAGTGCTGCGGATGCCTTTCCTGATTGACTATGCGCAAGGCGCGGGACTGATGCACGGCGGCGCGCTGGTGAGCCTTGCGGACACCGCGGTGGTCATGGCCATCAAGAGCATCATCGCCCCGCAATCTCATTTCGCGACCATCGCTCTGGAGACGAAATTCCTCTTGCCCGTAAAAAAGGGTGTGGTGACCGCCAAAGCGACGGTCAAAGGCGACGGGGGCAGACTGCTCGATGGGGAGGCTACGGTTTATGACGAAGAAGAAAGGGCGGTCATGGTGTTCCATTCCACCTTCAAAATCGCCCGTGACACCAAGATTGAAGGGGTGATCTTTGGGGAGAGCAAGCTTTGAGATCTTTATGTCTCTCTTCTCGCCATAACCACCTAAGCTAGTGTTCATCCAGGGATGAGATATTTTCGTCGCGTTCATGGCGGGCGGAAATTTTAAGCGCAGGAATATATGGACATATTTCGAGGGTTAAAACTTTCGCCCAACGCCAAAATCTGTTTTCCCAGCACATCGGACAGCCGGTTGACCAGATGGGCGCCATACTCGGCCCGGTCTGCCCCTTGTTGCTCGTACTCGACAATGTACCAGCCGAAAAGCCAGTTGCGGATCACCAGATGGATATCCACGGAGCGACCGGCCCGTTGCTGCATCTCCTGATGGGTCTGTTTGCAAAGATCGACCAGCTGATCAAAACCGTACGCATTCCCAATGCTCATGGTTTGAACCCCAGTGCCCAAAGAATTCACGGCAACGATTGAATACAAGGTGTGGGGTAAATCCACGAACTTGCTGCTCTATGTTGTCACTGATGATGGCCAAAGATGTTTATTGTCTATTTTTCGCAACCGTTTCAATGAGAAGTATACTCCACGAAATTTACCTGATTTTGACCTATCCGATGTGAATATTCAACCGGGGAACAGGATGAAATTTTTCACAAAAACTGGTAGTAAAGGAAATGTAAGTGTATTAAAGGCGGAATTGTTTGCATGAACTGTAACTCCAATTGACAATCTATGCGAAACCCGCTATCGTAGATCCCATGATTACCAGAAAACTCGCAGACAAGCTGTTGCAACTCGCCACATATTATCCCGTTGTGGCAGTGACCGGCCCCAGACAGGCAGGAAAAACCACGCTGTGTCGAGCCACCTTTCCGGATAAGCCCTATGTGTCGCTCGAATCCCTCGATTTCCGCGAGTTTGCTGAGAGCGATCCACGGGGATTTCTGGCGGAATACAGGCAGGGTGCCATCCTCGACGAGATCCAGCAGGCACCTGGACTGGTAAGCTATCTGCAAGCCGAAGTCGATGAACATCCAGAGCCTGGCCGTTTTATTCTCACCGGCTCGCAGCATTTCGGCATATCGCAGATCATTTCTCAGTCCCTTGCCGGACGTTGTGGTCTGCTGACCCTCTTACCCCCTGATTTTGATGAGCTGCAGGGCTTCTCCGAGGTCCCGGATGATCTTTTTACCCTCCTCTGGCAAGGCGCTTACCCGAGGATCTATGACCAGAACATTCCTGCCCACCAGTGGCTGGCCGACTATATCGCCACCTATGTGCAGCGTGATGTCCGTCAGGTCTTGAACGTCGGGGATTTGCTGACCTTTTCCAGCTTTCTCAAGCTCTGCGCCGGGCGCACTGCGCAGGAGATCAATCTTTCGTCC
>JBAQGR010000322.1:0-6035 GCA_049287895.1 Desulfatitalea sp. | reverse complement strand
AAGTAGAAAGTGGAAAGTGGAAAGTGGAAAACTGATGAAACTGCGCAGCGGATTCACCACCGGCACGGCCGCGGCGGCAGCCACCCAGGCGGCTCTGGGCTGCCTGTTGGACGGCCGGGTGCCGGAGTCGGTGAGCGTGGTTTTGCCCTTCGGCGACCGGCTGGAAATTGCCGTGCACAGCTGTCGGCGCGTGGACGCGACTACGGCCGTGGCTTCGGTGATCAAGGACGCCGGTGATGACCCGGACATCACCCACGGCGCGGAGATCGGCGCGCGGATCACGTACCGCTCTTCCAGCAGCGAGTGCCGGGTGAAGATCCGCGGCGGTCCAGGAGTGGGCACGGTGACCAAACCGGGTCTGGAGACGCCGCCGGGCCAGGCGGCCATTACTGCCGGACCACGCGGGATGATCACCCAGGCGGCCGTGGATTGCATGGCCGCGCATGCGGTGTACGGCCAGGTGACGGCCGAGATCTTCGTGCCCCGGGGTGTTGAGTTGGCCCGCCATACCCTCAACGGGCGGCTGGGCATTGTCGGCGGGATCTCGATTCTCGGCACCACCGGCATCGTGCGGCCCCTCTCCCACGAGGCTTACATCGCTACCATCGACGCGGCCTTGTCAGTGGCCCGGGCGTCAGGGATCGCGGAGGTGGCGCTGACCACCGGCCGCCGCAGTGAGCGCTTGGCCCAAAGGCGGTTTCCCGATCGGCCCGTGGAAGCGTTCGTGCAGATCGGGGATTATTTCGGCGAGACCATGGCCCTGGCCGCCGAACGCAGGTTCGGAGGGGTGGTGCTGGCCGTTTTCTTCGGCAAGGCCGTGAAGATGGCCCAGGGGATCGCCCACACCCATGCCCGTTCGGCTGAGTTAACCTTGGCGACTCTGGGGCACTGGGTCTTGGCATCCGGCGGCGACCCGGCCCTGGCCGCGGAGGTGACCGCGGCCAATACGGCCCGGCAGGCCTTCGATAGGATCAAGAGCGAATGCCCGGCCGCGATCCAAAGGGTCGGCCGCGAAATGGTCCAGGCGGCAAGAGCTTTTGGGAAGCACAAGGTGGCGGTGCGCGGAGTTATCTTTGGATTCGATGGAGAGGTTCGCTTCGATGGATAAGGAGAAGATCATCGTCATCGGCACGGGTATCTCTTCCGGGGATCTGACGGCCGATCACCTGGAGACGATCCGCTCGGCGGATCTGCTCGTGGGCGGGCGCCGGCACCTGGCGCGGTTCGCGGCGCTCACGATGGAGAAACTGGCGATCAGCGGCGATATCGCGGCAATGGTCGCGACCCTGTGCGCTCGCAAGGAGAACCAGCGCATCGTGGTGCTGGCTTCGGGCGATCCGCTGCTTTTCGGCATCGGCGCGCGCCTGGCGCGGGAGTTCGGCCAAGAGGCGGTGACTGTTCTTCCCAACGTATCTTCCGTTGCCGCTGCTTTCGCCCGGATGAACGAGCCCTGGGAGGATGCCAAAATCATCAGCCTGCATGGAAGGGACCGCCGCTTTCAGCTTTTGGCGGCCCTTAAAACCGATGGACCGGTGGCGGTCCTGACCGACCCGGAGCAGACGCCCGGCCGGCTGGCGGGCTGGCTCATGGAAAGGGGCCTGGACCGCGGGGTGCGGATGGCGGTCTTCGAACAACTGGGGTCGGTCGAAGAGAAGTTCGCCTGGTATGACCTCCCGGCGGCCGCCGGGCACCTCTTCGCCCAACCCAACCTAGTGATCCTCAAAACCGATGGGGCGCCGCTGGCCGCCGCGCGGCGGCTGCATATCGGCATGAACGCGGAGGCCTATGCCCATGAAAACGGAATGATCACCAAAGCGGAAGTGCGTGCCGTGACTCTGGCCAAGCTGCGGTTGACCCCCGGCCTGACCTTGTGGGATCTGGGCGCCGGCAGCGGCGCGGTGGGCATCGAGGCATCGGTGCTGCTCGGTCCGGGTCGGATCGTGGCCGTGGAAGAGAAGCACGAACGGGTGGCGCTGATCAAAGAAAACGCCCGGCGCTATGGTGTTTACAACCATGAAGTGGTTCAAGCGAAGCTGCCTGAAGGTATGGATCTTCTACCCCGACCGGACCGTATCTTCATCGGCGGCGGCGGACGCGATCTGGCGGCGATTCTTCAGGCCAGCATAGAATTACTTCCTCTGGACGGTATCATCGTGACCAATACCGTGCTGGTGGACAACCTGACGGGTGCCATCGCTACCATGGCAGCGGTTGGGATGACGGCAGAAGTGGTGCAGCTGCAAGTCAGCCGAAGCAAAGCCATGCCCTGGAGTCAGCGCCTGACGGCCGAAAACCCGGTCTGGATAATCTCGGGAGCAAAGAAGCATAAAGAAGATGAATGAAACAAGCTACCCAATAATATTTTGCGGCGCCGGTCCCGGCGATCCCGAATTGATTACGGTCAAGGGCCAGAAGGCCCTGGCCGCAGCGGACCTGGTGCTCTACACCGGCTCGCTGGTGCCCGAGGCCGTGCTGGTCTGGGCTTCGCAAACATGCGAACGGATCAGCAGCGCCGACATGGTGCTCGAGCGGATCGTCGCCACCATGGTCTATGCGCACGAGGCCGGCCGGAAGGTCGTCCGGCTGCACACCGGCGACCCGAGCCTTTATGGCGCCATCCAGGAGCAGATGACGGCGCTGCGCGCGTTGGGGATTGGCTATCGGGTCATTCCCGGCGTCACGGCCGCTTTTGCCGCGGCCGCGGCCCTGGGGATCGAGTTCACGGTTCCGGAAAAGACCCAGACCCTGATCCTGACCCGCCTGGCCGGCCGCACGCCGGTGCCTGAAAAAGAGGCCCTGAGCGCCCTGGCCCGGCATCGCGCTTCCCTGGTCATCTATCTAAGCATGGCCCTGGTGGACGAGGTGGGCCGGATACTGGCCGACGCCTACGGTCCAGAGGCACCCTGCGCCATCGCCTGCCGGGTGAGTCATCCCGAAGAGAAGATCCTCACCACGCACCTGGGCGATTTGGCCCGGACCGCCCGGGAGGGCGGTATTGATCGCCTGGCCGTGATCATGGTCGGCCCGGCCCTGGAAGATCCGGCGGCATTGGCGGCGGTGCGCTCCAAACTCTACCATCAGGAGTTCACCCATGGATACCGGCCCGAATAGAATCGCGATCTGGGCCGTGACGCCCAATGGAGTCGATCTGGCGGCGAAATTGCGGAAGCAATGGGCCGGGGTGGTGATTTACTGCTCCCGGCGCCTGGTCCCGACGGGCGGTGCTTTGGAGGTGCAAGCCTGCGTCAAAATCTTCGATGGTTTGATCGCTGTGGTCCAGGAGAACTTCCGTCGCTTCGACGGCCATGTTTTTATCATGGCCGCTGGCATTGTCGTGCGCGCCATCGGCCCTCTGCTGCGCCATAAGGCGGTCGATCCCGCAGTGGTGGTGGTCGATGACCAGGGAAAATTCGCCATCAGCCTGCTATCCGGCCACATCGGCGGGGCCAACCGGCTGGCGGCGCGGACCGCCGAGCTGCTGGGTGCCATGCCGGTGATCACCACGGCCACGGATGTCAACGGCCGGCCGGCCATCGATGTATTGGCCGTGGACCTGGGGTTGGCCATTGAAAATCCGGCGGCCGTCAAAGGGGTGAACATGGCCTTGCTGGCCGGCCGGCCCGTGGCGCTGTGGGACCCCTGGGGCCTGGTGGCGCCGGTGCTGGGTGCCGACGTCCAGGCCGTGGACCTGGCGGTGGTGGCGGCCTTCTCCCCGGAGCAACCCGGGGTCTATGCGGATGACCGTTGCGCGCCGTTGCCGGAGCATGTGCTGCGCCTGCGGCCGCCCTCCCTGGCGGCCGGCATCGGCTGCAACCGCGACACCGCCGCCGAAGAGATCGCGGCCTTGCTCAAGGCCGCCCTGGCGGAAGGGGGCGTGTCGGAGCGCAGCCTTTGGAAAATCGCCTCCATCGACCTGAAGCGCGACGAGCCCGGCCTGCTGGCCCTGGCCCGGACGCTGGGCGTGCCGCTGCACTTTTATTCCGCGGAAAGCTTGAACCAGGTACGCCATGTGCCCAATCCATCAGCCATGGCGGCCAAACATGTGGGAGTACACAGCGTATGCGAAGCAGCCGCCATATTGGCAGCGCAACAGGGGCACCTGATCGTGGCCAAGCGCAAGAGTGCCAATGCCACCGTGGCCATCGCCCGGCGGGCCTCTTTATCGTCGGCATCGGACCGGGCGACAACGCCCACCTCTCCGGCCGGGCCCGGCAGGTGCTGAGCGAGGCCGAGGTGATCGTCGGCTACCGGACCTATATTGACCTGATCCAGCCGCTCATCGGTGATAAGCCGGTGATCAGCACCGGCATGACCCAGGAGGTGCATCGGGTGGAAGCGGCCCTGGACGAAGCCCTGGCCGGCCGGCGGGTGGCGCTGGTCTCCAGTGGTGATCCCGGCATTTATGCCATGGCCGGGCTGGCGCTGGAGCTGTGCGCGGCCCGCAATGTGAAGGCGGCGCCGGCATGGGGGGAGGGGGGCGGCTTGACCATCGAGGTGGTGCCGGGCATCCCGGCCCTGTGTGCCGGCGCGGCCCTGATAGGGGCGCCCCTGACCCACGATTTCGCGGCCATCAGTCTGAGCGACCTGCTAACTCCCTGGGAGACCATCGAAAAGCGGCTGGCCGCCGCGGCCCAGGCCGATTTCGTCATCGTAATCTACAACCCCAAAAGCAAAAAACGGGATTGGCAGTTGCCCAAGGCCCAGCAGATCATCCTGGGCCACCGGGCCGGCAGTACGCCGGTGGGCATCGTCACAGGCGCCATGCGTCCCGAACAGGGCATCGCCCTGACCACCCTGGATCAATTGCATGGCGCCGCGGTGGATATGCAGACCACCGTGTTCATCGGCAACAGCACCACCCGGCGCTGGGGCGATTTTATCTTTACGCCCAGGGGTTATGGGCATAAATACACCATCAATGGGAGGATTCGCTGATGCAAGGTTACGTGCACGTTTATACCGGCAATGGCAAGGGCAAGACCACGGCCGCATTGGGGTTGGCATTGCGGGCGGTCGGGGCCGGCCTGAAGGTCTACATCGGTCAATTCATCAAAAGCGCCGAGTACAGCGAGATCAAGGCCCTGGCCCGCTTGGGGGATCAGATCACCTTGGCCCAGTACGGCCGGGGGTGTTTTATCCGTGGCGCCCCTTGCGAGGCCGATATCGACATGGCCCGCAACGGCCTGCGCGTGCTCTTCGATGCCTTGATATCGGGCGCCTACGACTTGGTGATCGCCGATGAAGCCAATGTGGCCTTTGGCTGTGGCTTGATCACCGAAGCCGATTTGCTGGCGTTGATGGCCGCCCGGCCACCCGCGGTGGAGCTGGTGCTTACCGGCCGCGGGGCGCCGCCGGCGGTGGTGGCAAAGGCCGATCTGGTCACCGAAATGGTGGAGATCAAACACTACTACCAGCAGGGTGTGTTGGCGCGCGATGGCATCGAGAAGTAATATGGCCGGAAAGGCGACATGCATCGCGGTGCTGGGCACCGGTTCGGACGTGGGCAAGAGCATCGTGGCCACAGCCCTGTGTCGCATCTTTGCCCAGCGCGGCCTGCGCGTGGCCCCCTTCAAGGCCCAGAACATGTCCAACAATTCCGGGGTGACCCCCGAGGGCCTGGAGATGGGCCGGGCCCAGATCGTCCAGGCCGAAGCGGCGCGCATCGCACCGCATGTGGACATGAATCCCATCCTGCTCAAGCCCACCAGCGACGTGGGCGCCCAGGTGGTGGTGCTGGGCCGGCCGCGCGCGGACACCCAGGCCAATGAGTACTATCGCCGCAAAGAAGTACTTTGGAACGAAGCCCGGGCGGCCCTGGACCGCCTTCGTGGCGCGTATGACTTGATCGTCATGGAGGGGGCCGGTTCGTGCGCCGAGGTCAACCTCCTGGACAAGGACATCGTCAACCTCTCCATGGCGGCCTACGCCGGCGCGCCCGTGATCCTGGTGGCCGACATCCATCGCGGCGGCGTCTTCGCCCAGATCGTAGGCACCCTGGCATGCCTGGACGAAGTTCACCGCCGGCAGATTCAGGG
>JBAQGR010000321.1:0-2007 GCA_049287895.1 Desulfatitalea sp. | reverse complement strand
GTCGATGCCAAAGGCTTCCAATATGGTCCGTTGATGGGCGGACCCTACCTGGTGGCAGATCACCTTGTCGGGTTTGCCTTCCGCCCAGGCCAGCTCTTTTTTGAAAGCCTGAAAGGTTTCGACGCCCAAGGCCACGCCATGTTTGAGCACCCCTACCGAATCGGTCTTCATTACATGCGCGCCAGCGGCCGAAGGGCCTGTGCCCGGCCCCCAGGTGCACAAGCCGTGGTATTGGGTTGCGTTACGGGTCACGCCACCCAAAAGTCGGTGCCCATGGCCGGCGCGGGACGCGGCGCACAGCACTACGGCCACGGCTCCTGAGCCGCCCGTGAGAGTGGCGATGGTGTCTTTGAAAAGCGCCATGTTGGGTGTTTCCAAAAGGCGTTGAATGGTCATCTCGACTATTTGGCGCGCCGACTCGCACGAAACCACCATGCCGGCCGTGATCTGGCCCAGCTCGATGGCGCTGGCGATGTGCACCATGCCATTGAGCACCCCCAGGCACGCGTTGGACAGGTCGAAAATGTGGGCGCTCGGACCGACGCCCAATCCGTCGGCCACGGCGCAGGCCGTCGCCGGTTCGAGGTTCTCACGACAGACGCCGCCGTAGATAAGTACGCCGATCTCCCGTGGATCGATGCGCGCCGCGGTCAAAGCCTTCTGGCCCGCTTGGATGGCCTTTGCGGAGAGCTTGAACTCCGCATCCCAAAAGCGGCGCTCGGCGATGCCGGTAAGTGCCTCCAACTGTCCCGGTTGCAGGTGCAGGGCGTGATAGACCGGCGCCAGGCGCTTTTCCAAATCGTCCGAGGTGACCACGTTGGGGGCCAATTCGTAACCAAATCCGGCGATACAAACATTGTTGTAGCGCATGAATCTAATCCAATTTCTCTCTTAATCTAAAGCAACAATAAATGGGCATCGGCGTTCATAAGGGCACCAGCCGCAAACCGAACTGGGTCATCTTATATATGCAAAGGCCATCCACTTGCAACCAGCCATCGGCCGTCAGGAGCGCTTCACTTTCTTCTTCGACCCGGGTGATGACCGCATCCACAACCACCATTCGATTGGAAGGGATAATCTGGCCGCGATATTGCCACTGGTGGGCCTGGCCGCACACCATTTCAAAACGGTGGGTGGTGATACGCTCCGGCCAGCGTTGCATGGCCGCGTACTTGAGCAATTGCAGAAACGATTCGACCCCCAAAGATCCGGGGCAGACCGGGTCCTGGAAAAAATGAGCCTTAAAAAACCACTCGGCCGGATCGACCTTTTTATATCCACGCACATAACCCAGGCCGTGGGGACCACCGGTGGGGTTGAAGCAATCGATGGCGTCGATCATGCGCAGGGCTTTGGCTGGCATGCATAACCCATTGGGGCGAACGATCTCTCCCTTGGGCGCTGCATCCGGCACCAGCGGCGGTTCGTCGGTGAGCGTTCGGTTGCATGTATGGGATAGATCGGCTGTGTCGGGTGTGTAGCGGCTATCGCGCAACCCCACCTGCTGGCCCAAGGCTTGGGCCGTGAAGAAGCCGAAATTGGTGGTGCCGGTATACAGGGCAGTACGATCGGTCAGTACTTCGAAGTCAAATTCCTCGATGATCATATCGGTCGCTTCGGACACTTTGGTGATGCGTGTGCGCATCGTCAAGGTGCGGTCCCCGGAATGAAGATGGCCGTGCAGGGTGCCCTTGCCGCCCAGGTTGCGGAACTTCAAATCCTTTTTGCTTCTCAAGGCCGAACCGGCATAAGCCGCCAGCCAGCCGCAAGGCTGCAAGGCGATTTCCAGCAGCACGCAAAAGGGCATCCTGCAGCTGCGGTCGGCGGCGAAGTACCATGCGTCCGCCGGCACGTCATACTGGGCCTCCACCCAGCCATCGGCTTTGAGCACCCAGGGCTGGGGCTCGATGGCGGTCACCCGGTCCATAAAACAGTACGGCGGGCCGGGCAGACGGGCGATGGTGCGCTGTTGATCGAACACTGCATAGGGCTCGCCAAAAGCTT
>JBAQGR010000320.1:0-12012 GCA_049287895.1 Desulfatitalea sp. | reverse complement strand
TGGCGTCAGCAAGGGCATATCGCCTACGCGTTCAGGAAATGTCACACCACCTCCAACGCCATCCGTAGTCGCGACACCTGCCATAGCATCACCGGACAAGGCCACAACACCCCAAAAGCCCGCCGCTCCCAAACCAGCGACTCAAGTGACCGAGGTAAAGGCCGCCCAGTTAGATCGAAGCGTTATCGAAAGAAACCGCGGCCTGACCTTGTATGATCCGCGCCGGCCCCAACGCTACTGGACCGGTCGTCAGTCCAAACATGCCACCCATGAGGCAGCGATGGCATCCCTGGCCGCCCAGTACGAGCGCCCGACAACTTGGGTGGAAGAACACCTGGGAGAGGAGAACGATTTGGGGGCCATTCATGCCCGCCTCATCGCAGCCGTGGAAGCGGAAGAGGCGCCTTCGCAGGATCAACCCGTCCCCGCAACCGCTGCAGATCCCCTGTCTCATGATCCACGAGAACCCTTGGCCTCTCAGGGAATTGCCCCCCAGACTGCCTCGACGGACTTGGCACCCCGGAAACCTGCACAGGTTATCCCCGCGGGCATCCCCTTTTATGATCCGCGCCGTCCCGAAAAATATTGGGCCAGCCCGACGAACCACTATACCACCCTGAAGGAGGCCATCCAATCGCTGTCCGAGGCCTTTGGTGTTCCCATTACCCACATAGAAGCGCATATGGGGGATTCAAACGATCTTGCCCAGATTTATGCCAACATTCAAATAAGTTTGGAGAGCAGGTAAGTCGATACCCGGTTAGATCCAATCAGAACGGCACACGATTGGTCGCCAGGCACCAGGCACTGAAGAAAAGTACCATGGTGCCGACTATCGCGATTATCCAATTGGTGGTATCTGCGCACGTGTGATGATCGTAGGAGAAAGTTTTGTTGATTTGGGACAACTGCTTGACGGCGTCTCGATCGTCTGTCTCGATGCGGCCGCCGTTGGACATCATGATAGTCTGACGAGTTTTGACAAACGATAGGGCAATGTGAAACTGGTCGCTGGTCACCAAGCGATGAAATGGTTCGGCCAAGTGCCACACGTGTAACCGCAGGCCATCATATTGCACAAGGACAACCACTGCCTCGCTATGGGTCGATGGATGGTAGAATCCCTTAAATTCGATCATTTGCAATCCTGTTTGGGCCCTGCACTTCTGTATACCGAACCGTCGCTTTCCTGCTGGTTTGCCCATCAACGCTGTGATGGTAACCGTACTCTTTTTCCTAAACTCTGCATCAACTACAGCATACGCCGTGCCAATGAGCGTTTTATAAATATTTATAATCAATTTCAGATAAATGTGTTTTATATGGATACCCGCCAAAACAGCGCTTGCCATATTTTGTCAATGAATTAAAATATTTTGTCAGGTGTGCACGGGTAACCTGTGGTTGAAACCGGTGACATTCACACAATCCTCGGGGTGTCCGCTGGAGGAGAAGCGTCTGAGGGATGTCCGATAGTGGGGAAACGGCTGGTCCTCTGCTTTTGGTACCCGGCATTTTAAATGGTTTTAAAAGCTATTGACAGGTTGCTATGTTCAACGCGAAAATAACCCCTTAAATAAGCGGATGGGGGTGCAGGCCCCCATCCGTTTGCACGGATCGATGAATCCCGCGGACGCATGGCACGCGTACCGCTCGATTCAATAAATCGCCGGCGTCGCGTAGATGGACCGGGCGCCGGCACCGATGGGGGGATTTTTTTCGATGGCCCAATGCATTTTATTGAATGCCGATTATTCCTTCATGAACGTGGTCGACTGGCGACGTGCACTTCGACTGGTGGTCAAGAACAAGGTTACGGTATTGCGCTATTCAGAACGCTTGATAAAAGGGGCCGAGGGTTTGGTGATGCGCATCCCGGCCGTCTTGAAATTGATCAAATTGATTCGTTCAGTTTATCGGTCGCGCGTTCCTTTCAGCAAGCGCAATATATTGGTACGCGATGATTTTACGTGCGCCTATTGCGGTACGCGTAACGGGAAAATGACCATCGATCACATTGTTCCCAGATCCAGGGGGGGGATTTCAACCTTTGAAAATTGTGTCGCCTGTTGCCGAACCTGCAATACCAAAAAGGGCAGCCGCACTCCCAATGAGGCGCGCATGTACCTGCCACGGCGACCCCATCAGCCCACCATTTCCGAGTTCTTGCGTTTTCGACTCGAGCGGCTCGGTGTTCATGATTTGTGGGAACAACTCGGTTTGGCCGAATAGTCCTTTATCGATGCAGTTATAACGTCCAGCGTAAAATCGTGGCACCCCATGTCAGGCCCGCACCGAAACTGACCAGTAGAACATGGTCCCCTTGTTTTATGCGACCGCCCCTATAGGCTTCATCCATAGCCAATGGGATCGAGGCAGAAGAGGTGTTCCCATACTTGTCCAGATTGGTGTAGAACTTTTCCATGGGTATTTTGAGCCTTTCAGCCACAGCCTGCAAAATGCGCAGATTCGCCTGATGGGGGATCACCAGCTGAATATCGTCGCGGCCCATGCCGTTTTTCTTCAGAGCGAGTTCAGCGATATTGACCATGGACGGCACGGCTTGCTTGAACAATCGGTTGCCCTCCATCTTGAGGTGAAAAGGGATATTGGCCAGGCCCGGTAAACTCTCGGGGGGGGGCTGATTGCCGGTTTCGCAGTAAAGCAGGTCCCACAAGCGGCCGTCCGATTTGATATGGGTGGAAAGAATACCCCCTGGTTCTTCGCTGGCGCGCAGTATCACGGCGCCGGCGCCATCTCCGAGTAGCACGCAGGTACCGCGATCCTGCCAGTTGACAACAGACGATAAACGCTCGGCACCGATTACGAGCGTGTTTTTGGACATGCCTGTCTTGATGCTGTTATTGGCTATCTCCAGGGCGTAGACAAAACCGGAACAGCCCGCCGACACATCATAGGCGGCCGCATTATCGACGGCTAATTCTCTTTGAATCATACACGCCGCTGAAGGGAAGATTCGATCCGCCGTGACGGTGGCTGTGATGATCGTATCGATTGCATCCGGGGCGATACCAGCCATATCCATGGCGCGACGTGCGGCAAGGGTAGCCAAGGCGGCCGTGGATTCATTCTTGTCCGTATTGGCGATGCGTCGTTCTTTTATTCCAGTTCGCCGGGTAATCCATTCATCGGTTGTGTCGACGATTTGCTCTAAGCCGGCATTGTCCAGAATCCGTTCCGGTACGGCCGAGCCGGTACCCGCGATATGTGCAAATGGCATAAGATCCGGCACTCCAAATAGTAATATGAATTCAATTAGTTAATGTGGTAACAAATGGTCCTTTTTTAAAATAGAACCTTTTTATAAATCATAATCTGCTCAAGGAGTCAAAACTGAAGTATGCATCTCACAAATGATACAGATAGGTGAACCTTAGATGCCTGCATTCTCAATGCATGGGTTATTCCCGTCGTGCGGTACAAGTGACTTTGGGGCTGGTCTCAAACGGGATGTCGCTGTCGGTCGAATGGCTCGCAAGATTTTTCCGTCGCTGCGGGGTGTATTGAATATTTTCTTCGAGGGTGCCGCGCCGGTCAAAACCGCTACGCCGATCACGGCCCGAACGGCGATCGGCATGCTCGATGGCCATCTGGCGCAAGCGACGCTCGAATATTTTTCTGCGGCCGCCAAAATCGGCAACGACCCGCGGCGGATATGTTGCGCGGGTGGTCTCGTAATTTTCAGGTGAATCGCTCGTCATTTGGTGAAACCGTTCAGAATTTTAGCCCATGGGCAGCGTATCTACCCGATATGTTCCAGAAGGATGCGGAGCATGCGCCGCAACGGTTCCGCCGCTCCCCAGAGCAGTTGATCCCCAACAGTGAAGGCCGTCAGATAGTTTGGCCCGATCATCAACTTGCGCATGCGGCCGACCGGTACGGACAGCGTGCCCGATACCTTTGCTGGGGTCAGCTCTTTCAGGGTCGGCTCTTTATCATTGGGGATCACCTTTACCCAAGGATTGTGTTCCGCAACTATATTTTTGATCTCGTCCAGGGATACATCCTTGGTGAGTTTGATGGTGACGGCCTGGCTGTGGCAGCGCATGGCTCCGATGCGCACGCAGAGGCCATCGATGGGAATCGCATTGGCACGGCGGCCCAAAATTTTATTGGTTTCGGCATACCCTTTCCACTCTTCGCGGGTCTGGCCGTTCTCCATAGGCCGATCGATCCAGGGAATCAGGCTGGCGGCCAATGGCGCCCCGAAGTTGGCGGTAGGGAAGTCCTGGTCGCGAATGGTATCGGTGACCTGGCGATCGAGTTCCAGAATCGAGGCCGCCGGACTGGCCAGCAACCCTGCCGCATTCTGGCCGATGGTGTGCATCTGCTGAACCAACTCCTGCATGTTTTTGGCGCCGGCGCCCGATGCGGCTTGATAGGTCATGGAGGTCATCCACTCGACCAAATCGTTAGCAAAGAGGCCGCCCAACCCCATGAGCATCAGAGAGACGGTGCAATTGCCGCCGATGAAATCTTTTGTTCCTTTGGCCAAGGCATCCTTGATCACCCGCAGGTTGACAGGATCGAGGATGATGACGCTCTCCTCTTGCATGCGCAACGTGGAGGCCGCGTCGATCCAGTACCCCTTCCAGCCGCTTTGGCGCAACTGGGGATAACAAGCCTGGGTGTAATCACCTCCCTGGCAGGAGACGATGATGTCCATTGCCGCAAGACGCTTAATGTTATAGGCATCTTCCACCAACAGGTCGGCTTGACCGACATCCGGTCCTTTTTGGCCTGCCTGAGAGGTTGAAAAAAAAGTAAAAGCAAAGAGTTGGAAGTCCTGTTCGATGCGCATGCGTTCCATGAGTACGGAACCGACCATGCCGCGCCATCCGACGAATCCGACTGTCTGCATAGTTTTGCTCCTAAATGGCGATTGTGGCGGGCCTGTGCCCGTGGAGCATGTTCATTAGGTTGGGCCATCGCAATTGTCAAGGAGATTGTCGTGGGTTAGCGGTCTTACACGGATGGGATAAACCGGAACCATCGGGGCGCGACGACCCTGCAAGGCTATTGAGCCTGGTTGCGGGTTTGTGGTAAAAGAGCGGATGGCTTTTGAAAGAGGGTTATCGGAAATCCAGGGGGGTGTATCGTGGCCGGCGATCAGTTGCCACAGGTGGTGATACCCAAAGAAGAAGCTGTCTTTTGGATGGATCGCTTCGGGCAATGGTACAATGCAAGCGGCCGCTTCCGCCATAAAAAGATCATCGACTATTTCAATGCTTCCATTCGAAAAGATGAACTCGGTTATTTTGTAGAACAAATCAGAGAATCGGTATACGAGAAGGTTTACTTCCGCTATGAAGACACGCCGCTGTTCGTCGTAGAGGCGTCGGACGGCGACCCTATCGAGTTGGTTTTAAACACCCGGGAAACACTTCTTTTGTTGCCCGACCAGCTCTTCATCCGCGAAGACAATCTTTATCAGCAAAGGGACGGAGAATGCATCAGATTTTCGGATCGCGTCCTTTTGCAACTCTCCGCGCACATTGATTACGATGGAGAGCACTATTTCTTCCAGGCCGGAGAGGTTCGCCGGCTTTTGCCCGAGCGATAGGATAGCAGATGGATCGATCCCTCACAGGCGTTCGAAGCGTATCGCGATCGGGGAGTCAGGCACGGCCTTCTCACCCAAACCGATCATGCCTTGAGCCGGAAGGGGGATCTCATCCCGGCGCACCAGTGCCTCATGGCCATCCGCGCTTATGAGATAGGTACCGTTGGTGCTTTGATCCACAAGCACAAAACGGTCTTTGCGCAACTCGATGCGTGCATGCAGACGGGATACTCTGGGATCGTTGATGACGATGCCGTTGGTAGCGTCACGGCCCATATTGATGACCGGGTGCTGCTGACAGAGGGTGAGGCACTGTCCTTGAAAGTGCAAGGCCAAGGTCACAGCAGTGCCGCTCCCGGACCTCACGCCCTTTCCCGAAAGGGTCGTGATCATCGTGAGTTCTTCCGGATGCCCCCAGGACAATTCGTAGATATCGATTGGAAGGGGTTTGCCTTTGATGCGGGCTTGATCAACCAAGCGTGCCGTGCCTTGGCAATTCTTATCCAACATGGCCAAGGTCAAGGCGGTGGTGATGATTTGACCGGCCTTGGCTTGACCCACCATGCGAGCGGCGATGTTCACGGCGTCCCCATAAACATCACCGGATTCAGAGATCACCGGTCCATGATGCAGGCCGATGCGCAGTTGCATGTGGTGCACGGATAATTCCGTGTCGGCGCTCACATCCTCGTGCATGTGCACTGCGGCGGATACTGCCTGGTCGGGCAGTTCGAATGTGCTCATGATCTCATCGCCGACGGTTTTGATCGGCGTGCCTTTTTGGGCCTGGGTGCGGGCGATTAACCGGTTCAGGCAACGGGTGATCAACGCCAGGGCGCGCTCATCGCCCAACTGGTCGTAGAGACGCGTGCTGCCGGCGATATCGGCAAAAAGAATGGTCTGCAATCGTTGCTCGGGCGGCGACATAAGTACTCGCTTGAAATTGGTGTCTGGGAGTCTCAATATCTCAAGGGTGCGTTCAGCCAGCATCGATAGAAAAATGGCATGGCGGACCAAGGAATGTCAAGTCGAAGCGATTTGCGCCGAAGAGATTTATGATGGCCATTTAACCCTTGACCCTTGCAATGATGGGCCCTATAAACGCTCATCGATAAGCGAGGACAACCTAGTGATTCGAAAAATCATAGCCTGCGGCCAGACCGGTGTCGAGTTGGCCGCTCTGGATATCGCGGTCAAGTTGGGCATCGCCCACGGGGGCTGGACCTCCCGCGGCAAACGCAATGAAGACGGCCCGCTGTCGGCAGTATACGATTTAAAAGAGACTGTTTCATTGGGTTTTCAGGAAGCGCTGGAAAAAAATGTGGCCGAGTCGGACGGCACACTCATCATCTCCAGGGGTATCAAAAGCGCAGGCCCCACCAAAGCCGTTCAGATGGCCCTCAAGCATCAGCGCCAATTTTTACATGTGGATTTGCGCCAATATGCACTGTTTGAAGCGGCGTCGCTGGCCAATTCGTGGATGTCCCAAAAGATGATCCAGGTGATCTACATCACTGGGCCGATGGCCAGTGAAGATGCGCAAATTTACCAGCAGACCCGCAAGCTGCTTGAAACCGCATTTTATCTTGGATTCGTAAAATCGGGAGTGCAACCGGATCACACTGCCAATCGGTCCGAGACACCCGGTCATAAGCGCACCGATTATCCCCAATCGGTGGAGGATGCCGTGCAACGGCTCAAATTGACCTTGTCGCTCAAGGATCGCAGCCTGTTGGCTAACATGCAGCCGGATGAGCTGAGCCATCTGAACAGCGGGCTGGGCGAATATATCAAGCAGAATTTTGGATTGTATGTGGGCAATGACCCGTTGATGCGCTCGTGCGCCCATATCGGACGATTGACCAACCCGCTGGCGGACGAGGCGTGCGCCGTCATTTTGCGCGTGCTGTGGGAAGAGCTGCGCAAGACCCATAAGTTGCGGGTAATCAAATAGCACCACTTTGCTCATTTCGTTTTTGCAGGGATTGCCCTTTCTCTACCACCAAACCCGCCACCAAACCCGCAACCAAAATAGATCCCTCGTGCATTTGACTTGTCGATGGTTTGTTGATATTTCCCCCCCCACATTTTAAGTGCCCGGCCAGCGGCCAGCGGCCAACGGTCCGTCCGCGTACAAGGAGATAGTCATGGCTGAAGTGGTTCCGTTCAATGGTATTCGTTACAACCCGGAGTTGATTCCCGACATGGCCGCGGTGGTTGCCCCGCCTTACGATGTGATCAGCCCCAAAGAACAAGACGGCTTTTATGAACGTCATCCCAACAACGTCATCCGCCTTATTCTGGGTAAGGCCCAGCCGGGCGACAGCGCTCAGGACAACGTCCATTCCAGGGCCGGACGTTACTTCCAAACGTGGATGGCGGAAAACATACTGGCGGCCGATGCCGCACCGGCGTTTTACCTGACCACGATCGAGTTTTCCAGCGGCGCAAAAAGCTATACCCGTTTCGGGATCATTGGGCGCGTACGCCTGGAGCCTTTTGAAAAAGGAATCATTCTGCCCCACGAACGTACTTTTTCCAAGGTGAAGTCGGAACGACTCATGCTGATGAAAGCGTGCCATGCCAACTTCAGCCCGATTTTCGGCCTTTTCGCCAACGGAGAAGAGATCCTTCGGCGTTTGGGCGCTATTGCTGCCAGCCAAACCCCAACCATGGATCTGGTGGACGACAAGGGGCATCGGCAAAAGATGTGGTGCCTTATCGAAAAACAGATCGTGGCCCAGCTCGCATCGTTTTTTTCTTCCAAGCGGATCTACATCGCCGATGGACATCATCGCTATGAAACGGCCCTGAATTACCGCAACTGGGTCAAAGAGAACACTCCCGATTTTTCATCCGATCATCCGGCCAACTTCGTCATGATGAGTTTGAGCAGCATGGTGGACCCGGGAATGATCATTCTTCCGGCCCATCGCTTGCTCAAGGACCTATCGGCCGCCAGTATCTCGTCCCTGGCGCAAAGATCGGGAGAGTATTTCGATCTCTTGCCTATTGACCTGGGGCGGGGTTTGGACCACGGCATGGCTGATTTCAACAAGGTTCTGGCATCCCTGGCTCACGCAAATGCCATTGGTATATATGTAAAAAAGCCGTCGTTGCTCCAGGTCATGGTACTGAAAGAGGGCATAATGGAACGGCTTTTTCAAAATCAGCTGGACGCCGCCTTGCGTGATCTGGATGTTACCGTATTAACCCAACTCATCATGATGGAGCTGATGGGATTTGATCAGGCCCGTCTGGATGATGAAACCAAAATCGCCTATCGCACCACTTCCAAGGATGCTGTGGAAGCTGTCAACTCAGGTGAGGCCGAGGTGGCGTTTATTCTGAATCCCACCAAGATCGAACAGGTGCAGCGCGTGGCTGAAAAGGGGTTGATTATGCCGCGTAAATCAACCTACTTCTATCCAAAGGTGATCAGCGGGCAGGTGTTCAACCTGCTCAGTTAGAGATCTGGAAACCCCAATAGGTCAAGGACCATCTTGCCTATCACCCTTTGCTCATGGCCGCGCGTTCGGCGGCTAGTTCGTTGAGCAGTTGACCCAGGGGCCAGGATTCCGATGTGGGGGTCAAGACGGCCCACAGGGCCTGCTGCATCCCCGCCTGTCGGCATCCGGACATCAGGGTGTGTAACTCATTTTCCGCAAGGCCCGCAACGATGATCGCCCGGGGCAACTCGGACCCGGTGCCCTCGCCACTGCCATCCGGTCGGGCTATCAATCCCCCCACGGTCTCCCGGACATCTTGTAGGCCGACCCACACCAATGGCAAAGCGCTGATGCCGATCATGCCCAACAAGGTCTTGAATTTGACTTGGGCGGTGGCTGGAAAACCACAGAGCAACAACTTGCGGTCGCCATAGAGGCGCTTTTCAGAAAGGCCGACTTTTTCGAAGGTGGCGTCTGTCATAGTGTTTTTCCTGAGGCGGTCCGGTGCAGCCGCCTATCGACTGAAAGGTGACTGTTGGGTCCACACCGTTGGGCGGTGCCGCGGAGGCATTGGATTAAAACACGGCCCCGCATGAAAATTAAACGGATGGGTACACCAGGGATCTGCGCGGGCGCAAGTAGAAAAAGCAGACGCAGGGCTGATGAAACCAAAGATGCGGCAAGATTAAGAGCGTTGTAGAAGCGCCAAACGCGCATGGCAATAGATGCGCTCCGATTCTTGGTGTCGAGTGTGGTCCCAATCGATATAGACAGCACCGTAATGGATGAAATATAAGCGGATCATCTTGGCTCAATAGCCTCGGCCATGTATCCAAGAAAGGTATCGCCGCCCATGCCGGAACTGCCTGAAGTCCAAACCATTGTCAACGATCTGATCGCCGCAGGCCTGATCGGTCGCAATATCACCCGGGCCAAAGTCTATTGGCCGGCCACCATTGCAACTCCCTCGGTCGACCGCTTTTGTCATCGCCTCTGTGGCCGCACCATCCTCCATATCCGCCGGCGGGCCAAACTCATTCTATTGGAACTGGATAGCGGAGCGCTGCTGGCCGTCCACTTGCGCATGACCGGGCGTTTTCAGTGGGGTGATGCCGCCCAGCCGCGTAACAAGCACATCCATGTGGTGTTGACCATTGATGACGGCAGGACCCTTTGCTTCCATGACACGCGCAAATTTGGGCGTTTTTATCTGATGGAGGACCCCCGAACCTTTCTGGGCCGCTTGGGCCCTGAACCATTGGCGCCCGATTTCAACGTCGCCCGGTTTCGGCGGCAGTTGGTGGGACGGCAAAGGCAGATCAAACCTTTGCTGCTGGATCAAACCTTCCTTGCCGGACTGGGCAACATTTATGTGGATGAAGCCCTGTGGACGGCCCGCGTCCACCCCTTGCGCCGCGCGGACACTCTCTCGCCCGATGAGGTCAAGCGATTGCATGCCGCGATCCGCCATGTGTTGCGCCAGGGAGTGAAACATGCCGGAACCACGTTGGGTCGTGGTCCAGGCAACTTTTACTCCCTGGACAATGCCAGGGGAGGCAACGATGCACACCTGAAGGTGTTTCGGCGGACCGGTGCGCCATGCGCACGATGCCGTGGGATCATCAAGCGCATCATCGTGGCCCAGCGAAGTACGCACTTGTGTGAGCAATGCCAGCCTGGGGCCGGGTTGGGAACGGAGACGCGATAAGGTCGCTGCAGATATCAAAACATCGGGTATGGGAGATGGCTGGGACGCAAGGGCCAATCAGGGATAGAAACATTGATAAGAAGATCAGGTAATAACAAGAAAACCACTGAAATTATTAAGTAGATCCTTTACACGGTTCAGTATGATACGGGCCGGGTCCTCGCTCTCAACCTTGCTTTGTCGGTAGCACGATTCCAGCAAGTCGTCGTTGCCCTGCCAGATCTGGAACTCTTCGATCAGATAGGGTGTGACATGATCGCAGAGCATGTTGAACTCTTTCTCGGACATACGGGACAAGGCTTGCAGATGTTGGACCAACAGGTCCGACAAAAGCAGTTCAGCCGCTTCGTTGACGGTGCGTGGTTTGCGATTGCGTTCTTTTTTTTCGAGCATGATCTTTCCCTGCCTTCTTGATATGGCGCTGCAGATCAAAGGTTCTCCGTTGACGCTCTCTTTAATTATCGTCAGGGAGGGATGAATGTTTAGCGGAAAAGCGCAAATAAGGGCGGTCAGCGTTCTAACCATACGAAAATATGATAACTTCATTTGCAATGGGTGTTACCTGTCGGCACCGTGAAGGAGAGGCCGCTTTGCCGGAATCGACCCAAATCATGGGAGAGATCATCGATGCACTTGTGGCGCGACTGCGGCCCCTTCGGTTCGGGGCGCCCGTTCACTTTGTTTACAATCCATTGATATATGCACGCGCGGCCCATCTGGCCTATTGGCTCAGCTGCGGTCAGCCCCCCAAAGAGGTGCTGCTGCTGGGTATGAATCCCGGCCCTTGGGGGATGGTCCAAACCGGCGTGCCTTTCGGGGATGCGGCCATGGTGACCGATTGGCTGCGCCTGCGCGTGGCAGTCGAGATGCCTGCGGACCAGCATCCCAAGCGGCCGATAGCGGGGTTCGATTGTGCGCGAACAGAGGTCAGCGGCCGGCGGCTGTGGGGCTGGGCCCGGCAACGGTTCGACACTCCCCAACGGTTTTTCAAACGCTTCGGCGTGGCCAACTACTGCCCATTGGCTTTTTTGGAGGCAGGCGGGCGCAACATTACTCCCGATAAATTGTCCACGAAAGAGAAGGCGTTGCTTTTTGCCGCCTGTGATGAGGCGCTTGCGGCCACCGTGCGGTGGCTTCGGCCTCGCATCGTGGTTGGCGTCGGCAGGTTCGCTGCCCAACAAGCCCAAAGGGTCTTGGGGGAGAGTGGTGTGCGGGTCGGCCGAATCACCCATCCCAGTCCGGCCAACCCCAAGGCCAACGCCGGATGGAAT
>JBAQGR010000319.1:0-12706 GCA_049287895.1 Desulfatitalea sp. | reverse complement strand
TATCCACGTAGCACGAGGTGGTGATCTCGCCGGCAATGAAGGCCAGCCCGGTGGTGACCAGGGTTTCGCACGCCACGCGGCAGCGGCGGTCTTGCTCCATGATCGCATCCAAAATGGAATCGGAGATGGCGTCGGCCACCTTGTCCGGATGTCCTTCGGTTACCGATTCCGAGGTGAAGAGAAAGCGTTCTTTCTTCATTCCAATCTCCTTGGGGAGTGATTCGTTGATCCTATTAAAAGTTGTTTTCAGCCTTATCGATGGGCGTAGTTTTGCTCTCCTACCTTAGGACCCAAGGAAATGTCAAACCCCATTACCGGGCCGCTTTTATGCGCATTTGGAAAAACCACACCCATAGCAGTTTAGGCATCCTTCGCCGTGGGTCAGCGCCCCGCCGCAATCCGGGCATATGCCGGCCGGCTGGGCTGTCTGGTCGCCATCGGCCAGGGAAACTCTCTGCAAAACCTGAGCCATGGCGTCGGGGCAGGAGAGCACCATTTTGCCGTTTTGCCAGATGGGCGACGGGCAGCGAATACCGTTGAGCTGTTTGATGATCGCCTCGGGTTCCACGCCGGAACGCAACGCCAGGGAGATCAGGCGGCCGGCCGCTTCGATCTGGGATGAAGCGCAGCCGCCGGTTTTGCCCATCTGCGCAAACACCTCGCACATCCCCAACTCATCGGAGTTGATGGTCACATAGAGCCGACCGCAACCGGTGCTGATGCGCTCGGTCAACCCGTAGGTCCGCTGGGGGCGCGGTCGTGGGGCGATCCGCTCCGACTCCTCCTTCACGCCGCCGACGCTGAGTACCTGGTGGTGGCGACTGCCGTAGCGATAGATGGTGACTCCCTTGCATCCCATTTGTGCCGCGCTGAGAAATACCTGGGCCACATCTTCGGGAGTGGCCTCGGCTGGAAAGTTGACCGTTTTGGAAACCGCGTTGTCCGTATGCTTTTGAAAGGCGGCCTGGATGTTCACATGCCACTGGGGCGCAATATCGTGGGCCGTGCGGAAAAGCTGTTTGACCTGGGCGGGAACGGCCTCGATGCCTTGGACGGAACCCTCCTGGGCCACCTGGCGCAGGACTTCTTCGGAGAAGAAATTCTCCTTTTTAGCCGCTTTGATAAAGAGCGGATGAATTTCGGGCACTGTCTGGTTGTCGAGCATTTGGCGCGCGTGGGCCACGGCGAAGAGCGGTTCGATGCCGCTGGAGGTGCCGGCAATGATGCTGATGGTTCCGGTAGGGGCGATGGTGGTGACGGTGGCATTGCGCATGTAAGCCGCTGAAGCGCCGTGGAAGACGCTTTGGGCGAAGGCCGGAAAGTTGCCCCGTTGCTTTCCCAGGGCCGCCGAAGCGGCGCGGGCTTCTTGCTGGATGAAGGCCATGACCGCCTCGGCCTGCTCCGCGGCCTCCGGGCTGTCGTAGGCGATGCCCAGATGGATCAGCATGTCGGCAAAGCCCATGACCCCCAAACCGATTTTGCGCGTGCGCTTGCTGGCGCGCTCGATTTCCGGCAACGGGTATCGGTTCACCTCGATGACATTGTCCAGGAAGTGCACCGCTGCGTGGATCGTGCTGCGCAAGCGGCTGTACATCACCCCTTTGGCCGAAACCATGCGCGCCAGGTTGATGGCGCCCAGGGTGCACGACTCCCAGGGCAGCAGCGGTTGTTCCCCGCACGGATTGGTGGCGTCGATGACGCCCAGGGCCGGTGTGGGGTTGTCCTGGTTGATGCGGTCCAGGAAGACAATGCCGGGCTCGCCGCTGCGCCAGGCCGAGTGCACAATCAGATCGAAAATCTTGCGGGCCGACACTTTTCGGACGGCCTCTCCGGTGCGCGGATTGATCAGATCGATCTCCGTGCCGTCGGCCAGGGCGTCCAAAAAGGCTTGGGTGACCCCCACCGAGAGGTTGAAGTTGGTCAAACGGTTCAAATTGGTTTTAGCGGTGATGAAGGCTTCGATATCCGGATGATCCACCCGCAGGATGCCCATGTTGGCGCCGCGCCGCGTGCCGCCCTGCTTGACCGCGTCGGTGGCCACGTCAAAGACGGTTAGAAACGATAAAGGTCCGCTGGAGACGCCCGTGGTGGTGGAGACCGTGTCGTTGGCCGGCCGGATGTGGGAGAATGAAAACCCGGTGCCGCCGCCTGATTTGTGGATCATGGCCGTATGCTTGACCGCATCGAAAATGCTTTCGATGGAATCGTTGACCGGCAGCACAAAACAGGCCGCCAACTGGCCCAGGTCGCGGCCCGCGTTCATCAAGGTGGGCGAATTGGGCAAAAACCACAAGTTGGCGAGCATGCGCAGAAATGTCTTTTCGGTCTGGATCGCGGACTTGGCGCCACCGAAAGGCACGTCGGCCTGGGCCACATGGTGGGCCACACGCCGCAGCATTCGGTCCGGCGTTTCGATGACCCGTCCGGCGGCGTCTTTGACCAGATAGCGCTTTTCAAGGATCAATTGGGCAGTGGGGGAGACGGCGACTGGCATAACCCTCCGCATTTGGTATTAAATTGAACCGCAAACGAGACGATAAGCACGCCACGGGCCGAAATCAAAGCAGGTCAGAGGCAGGCGCAATGGCATGGCCGTAGTGATTTTGCAGAAACTCCATGAAGGCGCGGCATATGGGGGAGGGGGTGCGCTGGCGGTGGCGCGTTAAAAAAAAGCTGCGTTTCAGATCGAGCCCATCGACGTCTACTATTTTCAGGGCGCCGGACTTGACGTCGTCGGCCACGGCCAGGGCCGACACGATGGAGATGCCCACACCGTTTTTGATCCCCTGGCGAACCGCCTCCGTGTTGCCCATTTCGGCCACGATGCGAAACGCGTTCAGGTCGATCCCCATTGCCCGCAGGTGCTCTTCGATGGTCCGCAACGTTCCTGAACCCCGCTCGCGGACGATAAACGCTTCGCCGGCCAAGGCGGCCACCGGGACCGAGCGCTCGCGCGCCCAGGGGTGACCCGCGGGCACCACCAGGCACAGCCGATCTTCCACCAAAGGGATCTGTTGCAGACGGCTGTCGTCACTCACCGCGCCGACCATGCCGATTTCAATATCTCCGTCGGCAATCCGGCTTAAAATGTCTACGGTGTCGCCCACGCTCAAGGCCACCTGTACGTCGGGAAAGGCGCGGGCAAAGAGACCGATCAGTTGCGGCAGCACATAGACGCCGGGAATGGTGCTGCCGCCGATGGCCAGGCGACCTTTGATCCGACCTAAAAATTCGGCCATGGCTGCTTCGGTTTCCTCCCGCAGCGCCGTGAGCCGGTGGGCATATTGGTAGAGCAGTTCTCCGGCTTTGGTAGGCACGGCATGGCGAGACAGGCGATCCACCAGCTGGACCCCGAAGTGGCTCTCCAGCTCTTTGATGTGGCTGCTGACCGTCGGTTGGGAGAGGTGGACTGCCTCTCCGGCTTTGGAAAAGCTTTTGAGCTCGACGACCTTGCAAAAAACCTTGAGTTGCCAGAGATCCATGGCGGCCTGCTTCCCGGCGGTTTTTACGGTTCCATTATTTCTTCAATAGCTTGAACTTGTCGCGAACCCGCTGGTTCACATTGGGCGGCACCATATCGGAAATGTCGCCGCCGAAGTGAGCCGCTTCCTTGATGATCGATGAGCTGGTGAAGAACCAGCGCATGCCGGTCATCAGAAAGACCGTTTCCACATCCCGGTTGAGTTTGCGATTCATCAGGGCGAGCTGGAATTCATGCTCAAAATCGGAAACCGCGCGCATGCCGCGCAAAATGGCTTGGGCGCCGCTGTTTTTAGCGTAATCCACCAGCAGGCCGTCAAAGGTGTCGAAGGTCAGTCCGGAAATCTCCTTCATGCTTTCGCGGAGCATCGCCAACCGCTCCTCCACGGGGAAAAGCGCATTTTTAGCGGGATTGTTGAGAATAGCGACGATGATCCTATCAAAGAGTTTTCTTCCTCTTTGAACGATGTCGATGTGCCCGTAGGTGACAGGGTCAAAAGAGCCCGGGTAGACCGCGATTTTTTTCATATGCTCCTTCCGTGTCATGGAGTGCTCGGCGCAAGGCAGGTTTAGGGTCCCATTGTCGGTTGCTTCTAGCACGGAACGGTGTAAGTTGCAATGATTACGGTGCAGTCCGGTTGGACACGATTTGCGTGCGCATCACCCTTGATGGACTCGTAAAAAGTGTCTCGGTGCCCGTTAACGTCATTCCCGCGCAGGCGGGAATCCAGTCTTTTCAAGTGTTTCTGGACTACCGCCTACGCGGGAGTGACGCCTCGGGGACTTTTTACGATGTTGTCACCCTTGAAAGGCGAAAAATGAGAGCTGGGTCTGGCCGTAATGGCGTTGATCGACGCAGGCAAAGTGCTCGCTCGGCGGCGTGACGGTCTCGGACGGATCGTGTTCGACCACCACCAGGGCATCGGGCGACGCCAAGCGGTTGTCGGCGATGTGGGCGAGCGTCGGCTGAATCATCCGGCGGCCGTAGGGCGGGTCGATGAAGATCAGATCGAAAGGGCCCGGGTGCGCCTTCAGGCAGTTCAGGTTCCTGAGGATATCCCATTGAAGCACCTGGGTGCACGTCTCCACGCGGCACAGCGCGATGTTCTTGCGCAACACCTGGATGGCCGCGGTGGCCTGGTCCACGAAGACCGCCTGGCGCGCCCCCCGGCTCAATGCTTCGATTCCCAGGGCACCGGTGCCGGCGAACAGATCCAGCACAACGGCATCCACGGGCGTGGCGGCCAGAATGCTGAAGAGCGCTTCCCGCACGCGGTCGGCTGTGGGCCGGATGGCCATGCCGCGGATGGCCGCCAGTTTGCGGCCTTTGAACGCTCCCGCGATGATCCGCACGGCCTTTTCCTTTCTTTACGCTTTGCCCTGATCCAGTTTCTTGATCCGGCGGTGCAGATAGCTGCGTTCGACACCGATGGATTTGGCCGTGTGGGTGATGTTGTTTTCGTTTTCGCGCAGCTTGCGCTGAATGAAGTAGTGTTCGAACAACTGCCGGGCCTCTTTGAGCTCCTTGATCGAGAACAACACCTCGAGGGGTTGGGCTTCGCTGGGCGCGATCCGGGGGTTGTAGGGTTTGGGCAGGTGCTCGGCGGTGATGGTTTTATCAGCGGTCATGATGACCAGGCGTTCGACCAGGTTTTTCAGCTCGCGCACATTGCCCGGCCAGCTGTATTGTTGGAGCAGTTCCAGGGCCTCGGGGGCCATACTCTTCTTGGGGGCCCGGCTCTTGTGGGCCGCCTCTTCCAAAAAAGCATCCGCCAGCACGGGAAGGTCCTGAAGGCGGTCCTTCAAGCTGGGGACTTCGATCGGCACCACGTTGAGACGGTAGTAAAGATCCTCGCGAAACTGGCCCCGGGCGATCTCTTCTTCCAACTTCTTGTTGGTGGCCGCAATCACGCGTACATCCACGCGCAGCGTGCGGCTGCCGCCGACGCTCTGGAATTGCTTTTCCTGTAGTACGCGCAGAATTTTGGCCTGGGTTTTCAGGCTCATGTCGCCAATCTCATCCAGGAAGAGCGTGCCTTGGTCGGCCAGCTGGAATTTGCCGATCTTTTTGCTGCTGGCGCCGGTAAAAGCCCCTTTTTCATGGCCGAACAGTTCGCTTTCGATCAACTCTTCGGGTATGGCCGCGCAATTGACGTCGATGAGCGGCTTGGCGGCACGCTGGCTCAGATTGTGGATGTTGCGCGCCACCAGTTCCTTGCCGGTGCCGTTTTCGCCTTTGATCAGGACCCAGCTTTCGCTGGGAGCCACCTTGGTGATGGTTTCCCTGAGCGCCTGGATCATTGGGCTGGCGCCGGTGATGGCATGCTTGTCGATCGTCTTTTTGCGCAAGTACTGGTTCTCTTCTTCCAGGCGGCGGAAATTGAGCGCATTGTTGATGGCCACGATGACGCGATCTATGGATAGCGGCTTTTCGATAAAATCGAAGGCGCCCAGCTTGGTGGCCTGCACGGCGGTTTCGATGGTGCCGTGTCCGGTGATCATGATCACCTGGATGTGGGGGTTGTTCTTTTTAATCTCCTTGAGGGTTTCCAGACCGTCGATGCCCGGCATCCAGATATCCATCAGCACCAGGTCGGGCGCTTCGCTTTCGATATGCTGAAGCGCCTCGTATCCATTGGAGGCCGTGGTCACTTCAAACCCCTCATCCGTCAGCAACCCTTGCAGCGATTGCAGGATGGAGGCTTCATCGTCGACGATCATGATGGTAGGGAACATGCAGGCAAATCCTTTCGTTACGCGCCTGTTTTCAGGCGGGCAGTTCGATGACGAATTTGGCGCCCTGGGGATGATTGTCCTGGACACTGATCATGCCGCCATGGTCGCTGATGATGCTGTTGACGATAGTCAGGCCCAGCCCCATCCCGGTTTTTTTGGTGGAAAAATTGGGTTCGAACAGGCGGATTTTATCTTCGTTGGAGATGCCGACGCCATCGTCCGCCACCTCGATGCGCACCAGCTTGAGGATCGGATCGTGGGAGACCGCGATGGTGATCGATCCATGCCGGCGAATGGCCGACAGTGCGTTGTCCACCAGATTGATCATCGACTGCTTGATCTGCTGACGGTCCAGGTTCATCAAGGGCAATGTGTCCTGAATGCGAACTTGGAAAATGACATTCGGATGGCCCTCTTTATAGAGCGCCACCGTCTCTTCGATGATGGGCGCCAAGGCGCACGGTTGGGGGTCGGCCGTGGGAAAGCGTGCAAAGGTCGAAAATTCATTGACCAGATTGCGGATCAATTCGCAATGGTTGATGATCGTTTGCGTGCATTCGTCGAAGACCGGTTCGTTGATCTGTTTGGAGTATTTGCGTTTCAGGCGTTGAGCGGACAGGCTGATCGGCGTGAGCGGATTTTTGACCTCGTGGGCGATGCGTCGCGCCACCTCCCGCCAGGCCGCCATGCGCTGGGCTTTTTCCAGCTCGGTCAGATCATCCATGACCGCCACCACGCCCATATGCTGGCCGGCTTCGTCTTTGAGCACATTGATATACACCAGGAAGCTGCGCGGACGGCCGTCGATGGAAATCCGCAACGGGATTTCCATGGTCTCCTGTTTGCTGCCGGTCAGGGAGGCCATAATCTCTTCGGCCATTTTGAGTCGCGGACCGGAGAGCAGGGTCTTATAGCTTTTCTGGAGAATATCGCCGGCGCGCAGATTGAGCATCTTTTCCGCCGAGGTGTTGAAGGTGGTGATGAGGCCTTTGGCATCCAAGGTGATGACGCCGGCCGATACGTTTTTCAGCACGATCTCCATATAACGCCGCCGCGCTTCGATTTCGATGTTCTGGCCGCGCAACATCTGCGCGGAAAGCTCGAGCTGCTCGCGGCCGATGCGCAAATCGCGGGTCATCTTATTGAAGGCCTCGACCAGGCTGCCGATTTCGTCGTCGGCTTGCAGATCCAGGGCGAAGCTCAGATCGCCCTCGGCCACCCGGCGGGTTCCTTCAGCCAGCCGCATGATGGGGATAGTGATGGTGCGGGCCAGGTAGAATCCGAGCCATACTGCGCAGAACACCACCAGAAGGGCCACCACCGATAAGGTGATGTAGTAAAAGGTTTGAATAGGCCGTTTGAGCAGGCTGATCTGCTGGTACTCCTCAAAGCCGCGCACGATGGAGGCCATACTTTCCGAAATCTCGGCCGGAAGGTAGGTCGAGATGACGATGAACCCTTTGGCCTCGCGGCCGATGGCGCCAAAGGGGACTCCGCCGATGGCGCGGAACAGCTCGCCGTCATTGAGCGTGGTGGACAGGGTGTGGGTCCCCGCGTCGTTGGGTTGCTTGAGCAGGTCGCTGGCGGTGATGCGCTCAAATGGTTTGTCTTCCAGCAGGTGCGTCAGCGCGTAGGTCTTTCTTTCGCCGTTGGTGTCGTAGAACTCGATGGCGTCCAGGTTGAACTCCCGTTGAACCACCTGGATATAGTTGGCCAGCGACTGTTCTTTTCCCGGTTCGAGCATAGTGCGTTTTTCGATTTGGTAGGCGACGCGCTCCAATAAATAGCGGCTCTCCTTTTCGGCACGCTGATACATCGAATGGCCTACGCGCAGGGAGTTCTCCAGGGCCTGCTCCACCGGCACGTTAAACCAGAATTCAATGCTGCTGGTAATGAAGCTGATGGAAAAAAGAAACAGCACGGTGGTGGGCAACAGGGTCAAGAGCACGAAGGCCAAGACCAGGCGCGTGCGCAGCTTGGCCCCCAGCACTTTGCGCTTGCGGTCGTACAACAATTTGACCAGGTTGCGAAACACCAGAAAAATGAGCAGGAGCAGAAGCAACAAATTGATGTTGATCAGAAGGAACATCAAGATTTGGTTGGATACCGGGAAATCGGCGCGGAAGTACAAATGGCGATTGAGCAATAACGCCAAGAAGGTTACCACCGGAATGATCATGGCGATGAGCATCAGCTCGCGTTTGCGACGCCGTTTCTCTTCGACCGGCAGGGTTGGGGTGGCTTTTGTTTCGCGAGGGCTCATGGCGTCTTGAGAAATGCGCGGGTCGCTACCCGTGTGCGCTTAATAGATAAAATCGATAGTGTACCAGTCGGTTTCAAAATCCCACAGGGAAACAAAGAACAGGACGTAGTGCAAATAAAAGGGAAGGGTCAGCTTGTCCAGTTTGGCTTTGGCGCGGATTTGATAGCGTTTGCCTTTTTCGAGCTGCTGCAGCGCTACAATGCTGAGGCTATCGATTTCGGTCATCAGTTTCTTGGCCTCTTCGATGGATTTGATCGCCGATGGTGGGGTGCTTTCCCAGGAGCGTGTGACCGTGTACTCTTTTCTCAAAATGTCGAATTTGATGGTATGGGTGACATTGACGGCGGTGATTTCCTTGTCCGGCCAGAATGGGCGGACGCGGTAAAGATTCAGGTGAAAAGAGAATGTGGCGGGCACGCCGCGGTGGATGGTGTCTTCAATTTCGGGTGAAAAAGCATTCTTGACCGACAGATAGAGAAGCAGATCATCGCGCGTATTGGTGACAATGATATTGGTCAGCTGGGCATCCTCGGCATGCACGGCGGCCGGCGCCGCCAGCAGTATGCCGATGATCATGGTAATGACCCGTAATCGTGCGCCCTTGGTTTTCATCGCGATATCGGTTTGTGAGGGAGTTATCGGTTCGTCGGCACCGCGCGCCATACCGAAGGGCATCATAGAGGAGCGCAAATTAGTTGGCAAGCTGTTTCAAGGCCGCGGCCGGCCACGCATCATTTTCCTCGAGGGTGCGGGTTTGCCAGGCTCCTTTTTGGAGGAAAAATCTTTCAAGGAATGCGTGATTGAAGGCATGGCCGGAACGGCGGGCCACAACATGACCCAGGATCGGCAACCCGATCAGCGAAAAATCGCCGATGCAGTCGAGCAGTTTATGACGAACAAACTCATCACTGAAACGCAGGCCGTCGGCATTGAGCACCTTGTCCTGGTCGATGACGATGGCGTTGTCCAGCGAGCCGCCCTGGGCCAGACCATACTTTTGCATGTATTCCACTTCTTGCAGGAATCCGAAGGTGCGTGCGGAGGCAATCTCTTTTTCAAAAACGGTCGTGTTGACGATCATGTCTTGGGTTTGGGTCCGGATGAGGGGGCATTTGCTGTATTCTATCGTACAGGTCAGGCGGAAATGCGGCGCCGGGTAAACACCGACAAACTTGTCCTTCTCTTCCAGTTCCACAGGTTCCTGGACGACGAAAAAATGGCGCGGGGCAGACTGGATTTTTATTCCCGCCGATTTGATCATCGCCACAAATGGCCCGGCGCTGCCATCCATGATCGGCAACTCGTAGTTGTCCACCTCTACCAAGGCGTTGTCGATGTTCAAGCCGGCCAGGGCAGCCATCAAGTGCTCGATGGTTGAAATAATGAAGCCATCTTCTCCGATAACCGTTGCCAGGCTGGTATCCACGACCTTGTTGAAGCGGGCCGACACACTGGGCCGGCTGGGCAGATCAGTGCGCACGAATTTGATGCCATGATTGATCGGCGCCGGCTTGATGGTCAAATTGACTTTTTTGCCGGAATGGACCCCGATGCCTGAACAGTGTGCCGCTTGGGCGATGGTTTTCTGTAAATGGTCCTGATTCATGGCGATATATTTCCTTGCGGCCTCGCGGCGAGCCTGTTATGTAGGCCCGCAGTGGCTCGGCCTATTGAATTTGCTGTCCACGCGCGCTCTTTCGGCCGGCGCGCCGGCGGCGGTTTCAGCGCGCCTGAACAGGAGCATGCCCGACTCTTTACAATAAGTTCTTTTTTCATCCGCATTCAATACCCTGTTTTGCTCCCGGCTTCATTGGCGCGCCGCTCTTGCCGTAAACCAATGCCACCCCGTGGCGGTAATCCATTCAGCCTTGGAGGAGATGTTCCCTGGCTGGCCGCTATTAGGCAAGGTGTGTGCCGCAATCGTAAAAAACCGGATAACAGCCTGACTTTAAATCGAATTCGGCATTTGGCCATGGGTCGCCGATTCACATCCACCCTAATAATCCCAAAGGGGATGTGTTAAAATCGACACACTTATTATCCCATGATGCGTCCTTTTGACAACAAAATTGTTTGGGTTGGCCTTTCCGGCTGTTTCAGGGCCGGACCGCAGGTCTTTCTGCCGCCGTCGGCCTGATCCCATCATGGGGCGTACAGATATAATGAATGAAGGAGGGCATGGTGCTGGCAAAGGTGTTGAGCAGCGCCGTCATCGGCGTGGATGCCTATCTTGTGGAAGTAGAGGTGGATATCGCCAAGGGTCTTCCAACCTTTGTTACGGTCGGACTGCCCGAAACGGCCGTGAAGGAGAGCAGGGAGCGGGTAAAGGCCGCCATCAAGAATTCGGGCTATGCTTTCCCGGACGATCGCATCACCGTCAATTTGGCGCCGGCACACATCAAAAAGGAGGGCACGGGGTTCGATTTGCCCATGGCCATGGGGATTCTGGCCGCCACCGGCGTGCTGCCCCATGCCGCGCTCGACCGGTTTCTCTTCCTGGGCGAGCTCAGCCTGGATGGGCGCATCAAAGGCGTTGCCGGTTCACTGCCCATGGCCTTGGCGGCGAAGGAGGCCGGCTTTAAAAGCATTCTGGTGCCCTATGCCAATCGCAAAGAGGCGGCCGTCGTGGATGCAATCACGGTGTATGCGGCGCGGAACTTGGCCCAGGCGGTAGAATTTCTTCGCGGCCGGGAACCCCTGGATGCCGAGCAGGTCGATATCGAGCAACTGTTCGGGCAGATCAATTCCTCCCAGGAAGATTTCGCCGAAGTCAAAGGCCAGGAGCATGTCAAGCGGGCTTTGGAGATCGCCGCCGCCGGCGGCCACAACCTGCTGATGGTCGGGCCGCCCGGGGCAGGCAAAACCATGCTGGCCCGGCGGTTGCCCTCGATCCTGCCGCCGCTCACCTTCGAAGAGGCCATCGAAACAACCAAGGTATACAGTGTGGCGGGCATGTTGGGGCGTGATCAGGCGCTGATCACCGAACGCACTTTCCGTTCGCCCCATCACACCATATCCGATGCCGGCTTGATCGGCGGCGGGACGGTTCCCCGGCCGGGCGAGGTCAGTCTGGCCCACAACGGCGTTCTGTTTTTGGATGAGCTGCCCGAGTATAAAAAGCATGTACTGGAAGTATTACGCCAACCTCTCGAAGACGGCCAGGTGACGATATCGCGGGCCAGTTCGAGCACGACTTATCCGGCGCGGGTCATGCTGGTGGCGGCCATGAATCCATGCCCTTGCGGCTATTACGGCGATCCCAAGCACGCCTGCCGTTGCTCGCCCCGGCAGATTGAAGGGTATCGCGCCAAAATCTCCGGTCCGCTATTGGACCGCATCGATATCCATATCGAGGCGCCGGCCGTATCTTACAAGGATCTATTGGAAGAGAGCCCGGCCGAATCTTCGCAAACGATCCGTGGCCGCATTATCGCGGCCCGGCAGGTGCAAGCACAACGCTTCCGGCGATCCAAAATGTTTTGTAATGCCCATATGGGCAACCGCCATATCAAAAAGTATTGTCCCATCGATGCGGCCACCGGCCGTTTTCTTGAAGCGGTCATCGACCGGTTGGGTCTTTCCGCACGAGCGCTGAACCGGCTTTTAAAGATCGCCCGAACCATCGCCGATCTCGCGGAAGAAGAAAAGATCACCATCCAACATGTCGGTGAGGCGGTTCAATACCGCGGCCTGGATCGTCCGGCCGTGCAGGCGAATTGACTTCGTGTGTTTTTTTGCGATGGTACCAGGCCGCCGCCTTCGGCCACTGGCGGGTTGGCGCGAACCGACGCCGGGGAAGTGGCTTCGGTGGGCCGGTCCGAAATGGCTTCATCGAAAAATCCACGAATGATCGGCACTTGGATGTTGACAAAGCCCGCATGAGACTGTAAGTGCTTTATATAAGAACTATTGGCGGGTCTTTATAAACATTTTTAGGAGGGATTCAGATGACAAAAGCGGAAATTGTCGAGAAAATGGCCAGTGAGGCCGGCATCACGAAAGCTGCGGCGCAGACTGCTCTTGAATCTTTCGTTGATGGCGTTACCAAGGCGCTCAAGAAGAAAGAAGGCAAAGTGACCTTGGTGGGATTTGGCACTTTCTTGAAAGCGCGCCGCAAAGCCCGCAAAGGCAGAAATCCGCAGACCGGAGAAGTAATCAAAATCAAGGCCTCGAACGTTGTAAAATTCAAGGCCGGCAAGAAACTCAAAGACTCCATCTGATTTTTGA
>JBAQGR010000318.1:0-4692 GCA_049287895.1 Desulfatitalea sp. | reverse complement strand
ACGATGGCATCGGCACCCTTGAGCTGCGCCATCGGACTCAGGGTGATCCCGTAGTGCTCCACTGCTTCCGCGGCGTCGGCCATGGGATCGTGGACCAGAACGGAAATCCCGAACTCCGCCAGCTCGTGAACGATATCCACCACGCGGGTATTGCGCAGGTCAGGCACATCCTCCTTGAAGGTGATGCCCAGCACCACCACTTTGGCGCCCTTGACCGCCTTGCCGCCGTGGATCAGCATTTTGACGACCCGTTCGGCGATATATTTGCCCATGCCGTCGTTGATACGCCGGCCGGCCAAGATAATCTCCGGATGGTAGCCCAGCGATTCGGCCTTGAAAGTCAAGTAATAGGGGTCCACGCCGATGCAGTGGCCGCCCACCAGGCCGGGACGGAACGGCAGAAAATTCCACTTGCTGCCGGCCGCCTCCAACACTTCCAGAGTGCTGATCCCCATGATATTGAAGATCTTGGCCAGCTCGTTCATCAGGGCGATGTTCAAATCGCGCTGGGTGTTTTCGATGACTTTAGCCGCTTCGGCCACCTTGATACTCGATGCCCGGTGGATGCCGGCTTTGACCACCGCACCGTACACCTTGACCAACATGTCGGCCGTGGCCGCATCGGAACCGGAGACGATTTTGGTCACCTTCTCCAAGGTGTGCACCTTATCGCCGGGGTTGATACGCTCGGGGGAGTAGCCGATGGTGAAATCCCGACCCAATTTCAGGCCCGACTCTTTTTCCAGGATGGGCACACACACCTCTTCGGTGGCACCTGGATAGACAGTGGATTCAAATACCACGCAGCTCCCTTTTTGCATGTGGCGGCCAGTGGCCTCCGAAGCGCCGTACAAGGGGCTGAAGTCGGGAATGTTATATTGGTCGATGGGGGTCGGAACCGCCACGATGATCAAACGGCATTGGGCTAAATCAGCCGCCTGGCTGGTGTAGGTGAGGGAGCTCTTGGAGAGCTGCGCATCTTCTACTTCCAGGGTGCGATCGTGGCCATTGCGCAGTTCGGCCACGCGGGATTGCTTCATATCGTAACCGACCACATCAAAATGATCGGCCAGATGAACGGCCAGCGGAAGTCCGACATAACCCAAACCCACGATGGCGATCTTATCTTTGCGGGCCTGCAAGGAATCAAAAGTGACCATAATCACTAACCCTTTCTTTTGATAGTAACCGGCTGAACTCCACCCAGAGCATAGCGGGTTTCAACCATACGCATTCTGCGTTTTATAGCTTGATTCCCTCCTGAAAAACAAGGGATGTCACCGAAAAAACCCGTCAAAACTACCAACGCAAACCCGGAGCGGACCATTGGAGGAAATACTTGGCGACGGAACACATGCGGTGTATAGAGCAGTCGAGGCAGAAATCCAATGACCGCGGCCCCATACAATACCAACGACCCAGCACTCACCTGCTGGCATGTCATCACCGGCGCGCCGTGCTCCGGCAAGACCGCGGTGATAGAGGCATTGGCTCGCCGAGGCCACCGCGTGGTGCCTGAATCGGCCCGGGCCTACATCGACCGTCTTTTGGCCCAGGGCCATACGCTGGCGCAAATCAAGGCCGACCCCCTGTGCTTCGAGCGCTCGATTCTGCTGGAAAAGGTGCGCCTCGAAGCGGCGCTGCCCAGGAATCAGATCATTTTCATGGACCGGGCCATCCCCGATAGTGTGGCCTACTTTCGCTTCGAGGGCCTCGACCCCGCCGAACCGCTGATCCACTGCCGGACGGTCCAGTATAAATCCATCTTCCTGCTCGAACGCCTCGTATTCGAACACGATGGCGTACGCTCGGAAAACGAGGAGAGCGCCGCCCGCCTGGAGTATTTGCTGGCCGACAGCTACGCCGCTTTGGGATATGCCATCGTCAGGGTGCCGATCATGAGCATCGCCCAACGGACCGACTTCGTGCTCCGGCACACATTCCCCCAGAGCTGATGCATTGGCAGGAGAAATCGACGCGTGCTTCCAAGCATCAACGCGCCGGCCCGGCTGCATCCAAACTGCGCAGGAGCTTTTTCTTCTCGGTGGCGGTAAGATAGCGCCAGGCTCCTTCAGGCATACTGCCCAAGCGGATATGGGCCACCCGGATGCGCTTGAGCCGTTTGACCTTGTTGCCTACTTGCGCCACCATGCGCCGGATCTGGCGATTGCGGCCCTCCTGGAGCACGATGAGAAAGCGCCTCCCGGACAAGCGGCGCACCTGGGCCGGTCGGGTAGTGCTTCCATCCAGCGGCACGCCTTCGGCCAGTTGTTTGAGCGTGCTGTCTTCGATGGGGCGCTCCACAGCCACCTCGTACTCCTTCTCATGGTCGAAGGAGGGATGGGAGAGGCGATGGTGCAGGCGGCCGTCATTGGTCAAGAGCAGCAGGCCACTGGAGTCCTTGTCGAGCCGGCCGACGGGGTAGACCCGTTCCGGCGACTCGATCAGATCCATCACCACCATGTGGCCGGCGTGGCTGACACTGGTGACATACCCCTTGGGTTTGTGCAGGGCCAGATAGATTTTCTCCGGAGAGAGAGCCAGCGGTCGGCCGTCCACCTCGACCCGATCTTTATCGGGATCGATCTTGCTGCCCAGTTCAGTGACCTTCTTGCCGTTGACCCGCACCCGGCCCTCCTGGATCAAAATCTCGCCGTGGCGCCGGGAACACACCCCGGCTTCGGATAGCCATTTTTGCAGCCGCGTCAATGTCATTGGTCGTTGGGTCGATTCGTTGGTTTGCTGATGCGTTGTTTTGTTGCTGCGTTCACCGGTTCAGGATCGATAGTCCGCATTGATTCTCACATAGTCCACGGAAAAATCGCATGTCAGGATAGCCGCCGTGCCCCGGCCCGCGTGCAGATCGATGGTGACGGCAAATTCCGGCCGACGCATCACGGCGGTCACCTGGGCTTCGCGGTCCGCGCCGCATCCTTGTCCGGCCTGAACCATTTGCACATCGTCGAAAAAGATGTCGAGGCGTTCGGAATCGAAATCCACGCCGGCGCGCCCGGCGGCCCCCATGATCCGCCCCCAATTGGCGTCTTCGCCAAAAAAGGCGGTTTTGACCAAGGGCGAATGCGCCACAGTATCGGCGACGCGCAAGGCAGCCGCTTCCGAAGGAGCCCCCTGCACCTTGATTTCAACCACCTTGGTCACCCCCTCGCCATCCTTGACCAGCCTGCGGGCGATCTCCAGCAACAGATCGTCGAGCACCCCTTGAAAAATCCGTTGCTGGTCTGCGTTCTGGACGACCGCCGCGGACAGGCCGTTGGCCATGATCAGCACCGTATCGTTGGTACTGGTGTCGCCATCGATGGTGATGCGGTTCAACGACCGGTCCACGGACGCGCGCAGCATTGACCCCAAGCTCTCCGCCGAAGCGGCCACATCGGTGCAGATAAAACAGAACATGGTGGCCATGTCCGGCCGAATCATCCCCGCCCCTTTGGCCACGGCCAGCACGGTAAACGCATGGCCGTCCAGGGTGGCCTGGCGTTGCACCAGCTTGGGCACGGTATCGGTGGTCATGATGGCCTGGGCAAAATCTTCAAAGCCATCCGGCCGCAATTGGCGGACCAGCGCCGGCGTAGCGGCCCGCACCTTATCGATGGGCAGGGTCAGGCCGATAGTACCGGTGGAGGCCAGCAGCACCTGCTCCTCATCCAGCTTCAGCTCTGCGGCCACGCCGGCACCCATGGAGCGGGCGTGAACCATGCCCTGGGGGCCGGTGCAGCAGTTGGCACAACCGGCGTTGGCTACGATGGCCCGGGCTGAACCTTTGGTGGCGCGCGCCTTGGTGAGCACCACCGGCGCGGCCATCACGCGATTGCGGGTAAACATGCCGGCCACTGTGGCCGGTACCTGGGAATAGATCAACCCCAAATCGAGCAGGCCTGCTTTTTTCTTGATCCCGGCGGCCACGCCGGCCGCCTGGAAACCTTGGCATTGGATGGGATGATTCACGGAGGCCTCCGTTCCAGCGTAAAAATGTTATCTGAAAAAACTGTTCATGATGCAAAAGCGGGAAAATGTCAATTTGCGTTTTTGGTTGCCAACCGATGGGATTTTCAATAGATATGTCGCCATTGCAGCGTTGAGGTGATTTATGCGATCCGAACCCCCTTTATTCCACTGCCCCCGATGCCACCAGCCGTTGGCCCAGCAGCGCACGTGACGGAATGTCCAATGGCGCTGCAGGGCATGCAGCCATGCTTACGATCTGGCCGACCTGCTCGACCAACTGGACGAGGCGACTGAAGCGGCGCTGGGTAGCCTGATCTGCAACCGGTTTTAAATAGGATTGCTGCTTGCTTAGAAACCTCAAGTTGATCATCGAGTACGACGGCACCGGCTATTGCGGCTGGCAGCGCCAACCCAACGGCCGTTCCATCCAGCAGGAGATCGAAGCCGCCCTGCGAATCATGACCCGTCAGCCTATAACCCTGATCGGCTCAGGCCGCACCGACGCCGGTGTCCATGCCCTGGGCCAGGTGGCCAACTTCACCTGCGATACCACCATTGCACCACAGGAGTTCCAAAAGAGCCTCAACAGTTTGTTGCCTGATGAGATCGTCATTCGCGCATGCACCGAAGCGGCTCTCTCTTTTCATGCCCGCTATGACGTTCAAAGCAAAACCTACCGCTATCGCATCCGCAACAACCCCCTGCCCGCGGCCATCGGCCGGCACT
>JBAQGR010000317.1:0-5162 GCA_049287895.1 Desulfatitalea sp. | reverse complement strand
GTCTTACAGCAGGCTTATAGATAAGTTATTGTTATTTTACCGAAATCTTCTAAGAAAGTGGGTTATCCCCGAAACTCCTGTTTGAGTCAGAAGATCGACTTAATTGCTTCAAATTTTTGCCGTACGGACGATTACAAAGAAACGATTCCACCACTGATAAAAGATCAAGTTCAGAGAATTCTACAGGGATATGCGGATGAAATTGCTCTATTGAAATCCGTCAGATATGCCGGTGTTACCGGAATATTCAAGAGAAGAGAAATGGCGGTAAAGGCATTTGCAAGGGCACTTGACGAGGAATCAAGGGATATAATGATCATTGGCTCATCTTTGAAAGGGCTTCTTCAAAAAGAAGAATATACCGAGATTGCAGAGAAAATCAAATTTAAGGCAAGAAACAAACTTACCAATGTCCGTTTCTTGATTACGCACCCAATCGTAGCTGATTTCCGTGCCAATCAGGAAAATAGACGTCCAGGAGAAATCGGGCATGAAATCATCGCAAGTTTAGAAACACTGCGGGATTGGGGGATTGATTGCAAAAATGTTCGACTATATTTGGGTACACCAACCTGCTTTGCAATTAAAACTTCCAGACAGATGCTTATAAATCCATATCCATATATTTCCGTTTCTTTCGATTCGCCGTGTTTACATGTTGAGTACTCTTCTGAAGGCGGGTCGGAAAGACCCGGCTATTTTTATGACGAATTCAATAGCCGTCATTTTGGGGCTTGGGATACGGATATGGCGGTTCATATACATAATTTTAACGAGGCAATCGGTTTTTATTATTCCAAACTCAGCGAATATTCGCATTCGGTCGATGAAATGATTAGCAAAGGGAAAAGTAGTTCATCGAACAAATAGATGCGGCCGACGCAAAAAGTGAGCAAGGACGGCATCGAAATCGATCCAGCGGTGGGAAGATCCGCCGCCGGTACCCCAATTTCTCGGGAAGGAGTTCGCATGATTCTGGATGTACTCGAGAACGCGCACCGTTACGCGGTCATGAATCCGGGCTTTGAAAAGGCGATTGCGTTTCTCTTGCGCCCGGACCTCAAGGAACTGCCCGTGGGAAAATACGAGATCGACGGTGAGCGCGTCTATGCGATGGTTTCCAAGGACACCGGTCAAAAGAGAGCGGATGCGCTTCTCGAAACGCACGAGAAGTACATCGATATCCAATTGATCTTGGCGGGTACCGATGACATCGGATGGAAACCCAAGTCAATGTGCAAACAGCCATCCGGGGCGTACGACCAAAAATCCGATTTGCAGTTCTTCAGGGACCAGCCAAATACCTGGCTCTCGATCGTAAGCGGAGAGTTTGCGATCTTTTTCCCGGAAGATGCCCATATGCCACTGATCTCGTCAGGCCGGATTCACAAAGTCGTTGTAAAGATCGCGGCCATATAGGAAATACACAATAGGCGTAGCGGCGATAACTGTGACCAGCAGGAGGAGAAAAAATGACTATCGAGACCATCGTCCCCGAATCCGGCAAATCGGCGTACAAGCACTTTCATTTTTCCCAGGCCGTCAAAAGCGGCGGCCTTCTGGTATGCTCCGGGCAGATCGGGACCAAAGTGGATCACACGGTTCCCGAAACGGCCGAAGAAGAGTTTCGCAACGCCTGGAAGGCCGTGGGCGTCGTGCTGAAGGAGGCCGGCCTCGGGTTCGAGGACATCATCGAGTACACCAGCTTTCACGTTGATATGAGCAAGCACATCCGCGCGTTCATGAAAGTCCGGGACGAAGTGTTGCGCGAACCCTGGCCGGCCTGGACCGCCATCGGGATCACCGAACTGGCCATACCGGGCGCGAGAGTGGAAATTCGCGTGATGGCTCGGGTTCGTTAGCGATGCAATATCGGGCTTTACCAGGGGTGCGCGCGGCCAAATCGCCGACCCAAGGGTCGGCAAATCGCCGGGTCGTGGTAGGGTTGTGTTGCAAGTCTAAGCAATAATTAACAATTTTAATATTGACAGCGCCGATGGCATTTGAGATATTGCCGACTGTTCGTTCGGTTTGTATCCAGGGGTGCCATTATGGTTGAAAACGGTTCCAAACGATCCGAAAAGACGAGAGAAATCGCGCAGGCGGCCCTTGCGGCCTTCACCCAGAAAGGGTTTCAGGGCACGCGTCTGGAAAACATCGCCGCCGGCGCGGGCATCGGCAAGAGCACGATCTACGAGTATTTCAAAAGCAAGGAAGAGCTGTTCCGGGCCGCCGTGCAGGAAGCCGCCGAACAGTGGTTCGAACTGATCGCGCAGATTGCCGGGCAGACCCACGACCCCATGGAACGCCTGGAGCGCATTGCCTATGCCTATATGGAGTGCGGCGACGTTCCCACGATTGCTTCGCAACGCTTCTATTTCGACATCGTCATGCAAACCATCATGGAGGGCGGCGTGTTTTACGAGCGGCGCCACTTCATCCACGAGCTGCATCGCAAGTCGATCGCCCGGATCGCCGACATCGTGCTGACCGGCGTATCGCGCGGCCAGTTGAAAGCGAGGATCGCGGGCGATGCCCACAAAATCGCCGTCTCCTATCTCTCCTTCCTGGACGGGTTGACTTTGTACGCCCTGGCCGGCGGCGACTACATCGACGTTCGCGTCCAAATCGATTTCTTTCTTCACAACCTGGCCCCCTTGTTGCAAACCGAAAACCCTGGGCCGGAGGTGGAACGCCTCGCAGGAGCACCGGCCAGACGGCGCTAGCCGGAATCACAAGGAACCAAGAGCGGGACAAACGCCATGCAAAACCTACCCGATATAACCGAAATCGCACGCAAGGGACTGCGGCGCCTGTTCGCCTCCCTGCCCCTGCTCTCCCTGCTGGTGATGATCGGCGTGATCATCGTGCTGCAAAGCTGGATTCACAGCGAAGGCAAATCCATCCAGTCCCAGAAGGCGGCCGCCATGGCCAAGGCGCCCGAGCCGATCAACGTGGTCGCGCTGGACATCCAGCCCGGCCCGTTGAACGACCGCATCAGCCTGCCCGGCGTGGTGCGTCCCTGGGTGGCCTTGAAAGTGGTGGCCGAAGTACCCGGCAAGATCGTGGCCCGGAAGGTGGCCGAAGGCCAGAACGTGGAACAGGGCGCCGTTCTGGCCTTGATCGACGACCGCGATTACCGCAACGCCCATGCCTCGGCCTCGGCCAGCTACCAGGCCGCCAAGGCCTCCCACGACCGGCTCTCCCGGCTCTACAAGGAGCAATTGGCCACCCGGGCCCAGCTCGATGACATCGTGGCGCTCATGAACACCAGCAAGGCGGCCATGGACAACGCGGCCCTGAACCTGGAGCGTTGCGCCATCCGCTCGGCCACCGCCGGGGTGGTGGACCGCCTGCACGTGGAGGTCGGCCAATACCTGGGCTCCGGCGATCCGGTGGCCGACGTGTTGCGCATGGACCGAGTCAAGATCGAAGTGGGGATACCCGAATCGGATGTGGACGCGGTGCGCGCCATCGAGCATTTCCAGGTGGCCGTGGACGCCCTCAAGGGCCGGGTGTTCGCGGGCCGACGCCACTATCTGGCCAAGAGCGGCGATAGCCTGGCGCGCACCTACCGCCTGGAGATCGACGTGCCCAACCCCGAGGGCACCTTGCTGCCCGACATGTTCGCCCGCGTCGAGATCGTCAAGCAGCGCATCGAAGATGCCTTGAGCGTGCCGCTCTTCGCGCTGATCAGCCAGCAGAAAGGGCAGGCCGTCTATGTGGCCGAGGCCGGTAAAGCGCGCCTCACGCCGGTGCAGACCGGCATTCAGGAGGGCTGGCAGGTGCAGATCCGAGAGGGCCTTGCGGCCGGCGCCAAGGTGATCGTGGTGGGCCAGCGCGACACCAAGGACGGCGCGCCGGTCAACCTGGTGCGCACGATCGGCCGCGCCGAGGAGCTCAACCAATGATCGTCTCCGATGCCGCCGTCAAGAACCGCATCAGCGTGCTGGTGCTGATGGTGCTGATCCTGATCGTCGGGATTTACAGCTATATCGCCCTGCCGCGCGAAAACACGCCCGACATCACCATCCCGCATGTCTTCGTGCAGACCAGCTACAAGGGGGTCTCGGCCGAAGATATCGAGACCGCCATCACCATCAAGATCGAAAAGAAGCTCAAGGGGCTGGACCGCGTCAAGAAGATCAAATCGGTCAGCTCCGAGGGGTTGTCGCGCATCGACGTGGAGTTCATTCCGGGCACCGACATCGACGAAGTGCTGCCCCGGGTCAAGGACAAGGTCGACGAGGCCGGGCCCGACCTGCCCTCGGACCTGGAAGAAGAGCCGTCGGTCTTCGAAGTCAACTTCTCCGAGCTGCCCATCATCACCTTCTCCCTGGCCGGCACCTGCGGGCCGCGCTGCCTCAAGGAGATCGCCGACGATCTCAAGGACGACATCGAGGCCATCCCCGGCGTGCTCGAAGCCGAAGTCTCGGGCGGCCGGGAGCGCGAGATCCGCGTGGAGGTAGACCCCGACAAACTGGCCTACTACCACATCCCCATCACCTACCTGCAGCAGAAGGTGGCCAGCGAGAACCAGAACACCTCGGGCGGCGCCATCACCCTGGGCCAGGGCCGCTACCAACTGCGCGTGCCGGGCGAATTCGAGAACCCCGACGAGATCCTGGGCCTGGTGGTGGCCACCCACGACCACAAGCCCATCTATCTGAAGGATGTGGCCCGGGTGCTCGACGGCTTCAAGGACGAAACCAGCCGCTCGCGCCTGGACGGTGTGGATTCGGTCAACATCGCCGTCAAAAAACGGGTGGGCGAAAACATCATCCACATCGCCGACCGCATCGAAGAGTTGATCGCGCGCACCGCCCCCACCTGGCCCCAGGGCACGACCATCACCAAGCTCATGGACCAGGCCAAGGATATCCGCCTGATGGTGGCCGACCTGGAGAACAACATCATCACCGGCCTGATCCTGCTGGTGGGGGTCCTGATGGTCGTAATGGGCTTCCGCAACGCCCTGATCGTCAGCATGGCCATCCCCTTTTCCATGCTGATCTCGTTTACCGTGCTCCAGATCCTGGGCATCTCCCTGAACATGGTGGTGCTCTTCTCCCTGACCCTGGCCCTGGGCATGCTGGTGGACAACGCCATCGTCATCGTGGAAAACGCCTACCGCTTCATGGAACAGGGCGTGCCGCGGGTGC
>JBAQGR010000316.1:0-9055 GCA_049287895.1 Desulfatitalea sp. | reverse complement strand
GAAGATAATTTGTATATTAGTTGACGGATAAAATTTAACAATGTTTAATTATACAATAGCATTGGCCCTACTTGAAAGGCTGGATCAGGCGCGATAACAAAGAACATTCAGAACCCATGGCAAACCTATTTTTCTAAGGCTTCAGGAACAGCGAATACGTCAACAGTAACTCATTTCTTCGTTGCTTCGCTGACGGCCGCAGTCAGCATGTACTCATAGCGTAAGATCAATTTAGGCTTGTCTATGTTGGCTCTGCCGTAACTAATAGTGGGTACTTCTTCGAGGTCTATCTGAATCTGGGGATAGCTGAAACCGGCTTGGCGGATTCGCTTTTCACCGGCTGCCTGGATGTCTTCTCGATACAAATAGACAATGACGGTGGCCTTTTTGCAATCCTTTTCAAGCTGTTTGCTATCCAGCGGCAACGACCGGTTGATGCGTTTGTAGCGCCGTTTATCATGGGCGCTGGAATGTACAACGATCGCCCGGTAGTAAACCGTTGGTTGTGTGGGACGACTCAGCTCCCGGGCCAACACACAGATATCGATCCATCGGTCGCTGACCACCGCTTTCTAGATAATGCAGCCGCATTCGTGTAAGTGTCCGGCAAACGGTTCAAATCAAAAAGCAGGTCTGATCGCCCTAAACTTTGTCCAAATTATCCTCGGAGATAAAGGCTGTATCGGCGACATAAATGTTGGTGAACAGTTCGTTATTCAGGCTTTTATCCGATGCATTGCTGTCTTTGGTAGGCTCCAAGATGAGGATGGATGATGGTGTCCGGATATCCGAGATACAATCCGCCCTCGATATCGGAGAATTTATCTTCCTGTTCTTGTTGCTTGTGACCAATGATAACACCTCTGTGATTGAGATAGATGGATTGATCTGATGGTTTAGTTCTACAATGTCTCTCTTGATGTGAGCGGAACCTTGCATGTTCCCCCATGCAGGGATGGATTCTGTTCTTCGAGCAGATCAAGACAAATCCCCCCGAAACGGGAAATCAACAGCGGACGATTGCTGTTCAGGATTTCTATAGCTGGCAGAATGACAAAATTTACAGCTCTCTTATCTCAGGTTGAATTCAATCATATGAAACACCCGACGGTTCGGATTTCGCCTTTGTCAGTTTAAGGAAGTGGTTTTTCCCCTTCCCTCATAGCTCTTTAACCCAAACATAAGGAGATTAATCATGCACCTGAAAACAAACCTAGCGCGAACTCTTTGTATTCTGGCTTGTACTGTCGTTCTATCCATGCCGAGCCTAAAGGCCTTTGCGGATTCGCCATCGACCCCCAAAGCTCGTTGGCAGTTCAACGAAAGCACCGCTTCCTATGGTGACGAACAGGCCGTTCCAATAGACTCCAATGATGCGGCGGTGGCATTCGACGGGAGCTCTGGGGTGCAGGTTCCGGATGATGGCGACGAAGCATGGGACTGGCCCGCCGACGCTAGTTTCGCCGTCGAGCTGTGGATGAAAAGGACTGCCGGTGGAATAGACACTGACGGGAAAACCGAGGTTATGCTCGGCCGGGACGACACCGGCGCCTCCTCGGTGCGCTGGTTTATCGGATTGGATACCGACGCAGGGACAGGGTCGCGCGTTGTCGCCCGGTTGCAGGATGCGGACGGCGATGCCGACGCCGTCCTGATCGGCGGGCAGAGCGTTGTGGACGGCGACTGGCACCATATCGTGCTGGCCCGCGATGCCGCCGAGCTGCGTGTCCTTCTGTACGTGGACGGCCGCCTGGAAGACACAGCCGAAGGCGTAGATTACACTATAGGGCCGCACGGTTTTGAGGCTGATGGAGTGCCACTATACATCGGCTGGCTGGGCACATCAGGCTGCCGCGGGAGTTATTGTGCATTCAACGGTAGTATCGGCAGGGTCGCCCTATACAATAGCGCCTTAACCGATGACCAGGTGGAGCAGAACTTCCAGAGCGGGAAAAGTACGCTCGGAGCCGACACACTTACATCCGATACGGCCGACAACGGCGGCGGAATCGTTACCCCCGGCACCATCGGCCCGGATGCCCTCCGGAACCTGGAAAAGGTTGGTACCGGCGACAATGGGGTTGTCGAAGACCCGGCCGATGCTGATAACGATTTTGTGTTGGAGGCCGGCAGCGGCAATAAGGCCCCGGCAATGGCCATCGAGGCCTGGCAACGTTGGGAAACCACTCTTACGAGCAGTAAAGAATACTCAAATCCTTATTCGGATGTTGAGATAAAAGTAACCTACAGTAAGGTAGGCACTACCACGACATACACCGGTTACGGATACTGGGCAGGTGGGTCCACTAATAGGACCTACAAAATTCGTTTTATGTTTCCCTCCGCCGGGACATGGAAATGGACGACAACGGAGACTAAGAAACATGACCCTGGCTTGCATGGTAAAACGGAAACTGTTTTGGTAACCGATGTCGCCAGTTCGCGTCCCCCCATTTACAAAAATGGTTATATAGAACGCAGTAAAAACAACCGTTATTTGACCTATGGTAATAGTAATCCGTTTTTCTGGTTGGGCGACACTGCTTGGGCCGCACCCTGGGCCGCGAAATACGATAACGGTACCGACCTTGACTGGAAGAGCTATGTTGACAAACGAGTGGGTCAAAAATTTACTGTTATCCAGGTCCATGCCGGTAAGGGGTGGGTAGACAAGAATGATAACACTGGTACAAATGGCCCTGCTTTTGAAACTTCTGGAGGTCTGAAATGGAACCCTGATTACTGGGAGCAAGTGGCTCAAAAGGTGGAGTACGCAAATAGTAAAGGGTTGATCGTTTATATTTGCGCTGTTCGAGAACCACCGAGTCCTTTTCCAACAAATCCTTCTGTCGATCAAGTGAAATGCTTTACACATAACCTAGTAGCCTTGTTAATGGGAAATCATGTTGTTTTCTCCCCAGTCGCTGACGATATGCCGTCTAGTTCGGCTGATAATTGTGCTGCTGCCCTACAGGAAGCTACTACGTTACATCTTATATCAGCGCATCCACGGTTTCATTTGACGGGATCCACACCTGCATTTGCCTTCCATGATAAAGCCTATGTTGATGTGGCTGCTTTGCAGTCAGGAAACGGGTGGAAGCATAACCCATATGCGGGGCAAACAAAGGTACCATTTGATCCAGTGGTAGCAAGTCAACAAGCGATCAATACAACGCGGGCGCTATACAAGGACACCCCTACCAAACCCATCATTAATCAAGAGGCCGTGTATGATAGCAAGAGGCTTCAGGCTGTTGATACTGGTGATTTCTACAAAGATGGCTATCCCAAGCGAATGCCCCGCAGTTCAGCATATCTCTCGATACTTTCTGGTTCCATCGGGGGAATCACTTATGGTTGCGGTGGCGTCTGGAACTGGGGCAAGCCAGTTACTAATGCCACGGGAGGATGGAGTCTCAGCACAGCCCTTGGACAGGCAAGCGCTAACCACATGGAGTTTCTTCATGAATTGGTTTCAAGCAGAGGTTTAAAATGGTTCCAGCTGGCTCCTTCTGATCCTGATCTGGTGATGAATAATCCGGCGACCGTTGGGACAAAGACGATGGTCATGGCCGTAACCCCTGATAAAAAATTGGCAGTAGCTTATTTGCCGGACAATAGTGAGATCAAATTGAACATGGCACCGTTTCCACAATCGATGAAGGGCCAATGGTTCAATCCCATGACTGGTAAGTATCGGCCGGTCATCGACCCCATCCCCAAAGGCACCTTCAAGCGTCCTGATGGCTTTGAGGATGCCGTACTGGTTTTAAGCCTGAATTAGGTTTTGTTAACCAAATGCGAAGCATGGAGGAACCAAATGAACGCAACACAAGAGAAGATGGGAAACCGGAGAACGATACGGTATGTTTTATTCCTGCTTGCCCTTTTTCTGGCGTGGCCTGTTGGAATACCATTTGCGGCGGAGAGTTCTGACGACTACCTGCATGCGGTGGGTGGCGCGCTGTACGACGAGTCCGGCAACCCTGTCAGGATGACGGCTGTCGCCTGGCAGGGGTTCGAAACCCAAAACCAAGTCTATAACGGACTGTGGAACGCCGCCATGGAAGAGATCCTCGACAACGTGGCTGACCTGGGTTTCAACGTGCTCAGGATTCCGCTCAGCGTTCAACTGGCCAACCAGTGGCGCAGCGGCAATGGCGGCGAGCCCGGCAGTGTGAACTACCAAACCAACGCCGCGCTGGAGGGCTTGAGCAGCCTGCAGATCCTGGATGCCTCCGTCGCCTATTGCCGGCGGATCGGCCTGAAAGTCATGTTGGACATGCAATGGACCGGCAACCCGCAAAAGGTGGAGGCACGGCACTCGACCAGCGATCCCGCCGGCGACTATGGGGCCTGCTGGCAATGGCTGGCCCGGCACTTTGCAATGGACGATACGGTTATCGCCGTGCGCCTTTCCGGTGCGCCCCGCGGAACATGCGCCAGCACCGACAGGGTGGAATGGGACGCCTCGGCGGATGAGAACAACTGGAAGCATATGGCAGGGAAAGCGGCTGACATGGTCCTGGAGGTGAACCCCGGTTTACTGATCGTCGTGGAGGGTGGCGTCGGTACGCCCGGGGATAGCCATACTTTTGCCGAAACGAACGGAGCCGACCAGACAAGATGGTGCCTCGATCCTGATTCCGGTGACACCGGCGGCATCCTGCATGATGACTGGCAGACCGTGGATGCTGCGAAGTATAATCGAATCGAACCGGCCCTCTGGAAAAACGGGAACGGGAAATTCATCGGACTCGACCATCAGGTCAACCTGGGGGCCAACGGCACCCATGTGGGTGCAGGCGCCGTGCATAGCCAAGACCATGCAGGCATCATTCCGCCGGCGGCGATCAACAACAAGAACTCTGCCCAACAGGCTGACAACGCCGCGACGATGAGCAGTGGGAATACTATGCTGAATTCCATGCAACCTTCAGCCCAAGGCAGCACCTTGGGCCAGCCGGCGGATGCTGCACCCTCCGGGAATGCCGCCGCCAACGAGAGCGACGACTTGATGGTGAGTGCCGTCAAAGCCGTTACGCTGAACTATGCCGAAGGGGGGGATCCCAGCGCCGATCCCGCGGTTAAGGACTCGGTCCCACCGGCCAAGCGCCGCTATGTGGATGCCGTCAAAGGCAACGACAACAACAATGGCCGCTCCCCGGGCACCGCCTGGAAAACCATTGGCAAGGTCAACGCCGAGAAGGCCAAGTTTCAGCCCGGCACCTACATCCTGTTCAAGCGCGGCCAGACCTTTCCGATCCAAGGAGGTGCTCTGGATTTGAGCAACTGCCATGGAGCAGAGGACAGTCGCATCGTGTTTGGTGCCTACGGTCAGGGCTTCAGCAATGACGATGGCGATCCGTTCAATGACACACGTCCCAATATCGACGCCAACTGTAATTTCGGTCATATAAAAGGCAACTCGTCCTGGGTGATGGTTCGCGACCTGGACTGCGGCAAGATCGTGGGTTCCGAAGTCAGCAACATCGTCATTTTCAATAACGTGGTACACGGCAAGGCAGGCCGTAACCAAGCGAACATGATTGTCTTCGGAAATAACGCCACGCGTTGCGCCATCGTGCAAAACCTGGTTTTCGACGTCTCCGCCAATGACCTGGTAGTATTGCACAACGGTCAAGGAGGGCTGACAGATACGGTGGGTCCCCACCACTGGATTATTGACAATATCATTGTGGGCAATCAGGAAGCCGAATCCGGAATTGACATATGCTTCACCGACGGCAAACCCAACGACGGTGATGTCAAGATCATCGGCAATCGCATTCAAATGCTGTCCGGAACAATCCCCGGGATGAAACAGATTCACACGAGCAACGGCATAAGAGGAATCGAGGGAAATCATGTATCCAGGCACACCTGGATCATGGGCAATATGGTAACCGGAGCGCGGCAGAACGGCATCAAACATTCCGGTGGCAAACAATATGTGCAAATCAGCGGTAACATCGTGTGGCGGTGCGCCATCGGTCCGGTTGACAATCACCTTATCGAGTTTGCTGCCAGCGACACCCTCTTCGAACACAACACCTGCATCTACACCCGCAACGACGCCGCTACGCGCGCAGTCCTGAGACTGCATGACGATACCGCGATCGGCGGCTTCCAAGCCCAGAATTCGCAGATCCTGCGGAATCTCTTCATCCGGACAACCAAAGGCCCCTGGTTTCTCACATGGAACACCGGATCTGCAGTGATCGCGGCCATGGACGGTAACTGGTATGGAGAGACCATCGCCGGAACCTTGAACGGACTCTCCCTGAGCAGCTGGAAGAGCAAGACCGGGCATGATGTCAATTCCTTCAGCGGCAATGTGCCGGGCGTGTCTTTGCCCTCGACCGGCGTGAACGACCAGAACCCGAAGAATTGGTACAGCCCCAGGTTCCTGGCATATTTCACGCCGCGCGGCGACTGGAAAGGCAACGACATGACGGATGACGGCACGCCAGCCGGCGCTATCAACTGGGACGGAAGCTGGCATGGCGGCGGTCCATGGGGCGCCGGCAAATGGAACCCGCGCTACCTGCGGCCCTTCCCCACGCTCAGGCTCAACAGCGGCCTCGGCTGGGAGGGACCGCTCATCGTGCAGACGCGCTACCCCCGGCCGTTTGCCCATTAGGTAGTGCCCATCTACAAATGACTGATCTTCCCGATATCTGGATGGACACCAGGTAGGTCTAGAGGCACGGAAAAATATTCGCCCATACTCGGAATAAGGCTCATGGGCTCTCACATTACCCCAATGTTGCATAAAAAAGATAGCCAAAAAAGCATTCACAGATTCCGTTAAGGATGCTTTGCTCATAATTGCTGCTGCGCACGGCTCGGAGTGCCTGCTGGAAGCACACGCCAGTGAAGAGTAGCAGCGCTTGCCAACTTTGGGGATAGTAAGGCGATAGAAGCGATAGGGCGAGCAATGGTGAAAATTCATCCAAATTATGATCCATGTGTTCGCAATACTTTTACAGATGCATTGGGTGAGCTCCGGTCTTTGAGTGCTCAGAGCAGGGGCTGAGCCACTTAAGCGCACTATGTAGTAAAGTCCAACTTGATCGGACCGTCCTCATGGCACGGTGCCGTTGTTGCCGGAACCCTGATCGCTTCCGCTCTCCTGCCCCTTGGACTTGGGCAAAATCGGCTCGACCAGCTCAAAGGGCGCTTTTACGGTCCGCTCCAAAATGCCCAGCAGGCGTGACCCGACCGCCTTGGGCGACAGGGGCACTACTTCGGGATCGGAGAGCGGCCCCTGGACCCCAACGGGAATCGCGACCAGCGTGCCCCGCAGAATCTTGCCCACCACGGGGATATGCCTGACCACGGCATCGACCGTGGTCAGGGGCGACACCAGCACCGTCAATGACAACTGCTTATCGGACAGGCCCATCTTGCCCTCGGCCACCAGGTTGAGCGCATCCGAAGTCAGATTGCCCTCTTGAAGTTCGACGAAACCATCGCGAAACAGCAATTGCAGATCGATGCTTTTGTATTTGAAATCTCGTTCGCGCAAGTCGGGCAAATCGCCTTTGATCAGGCTGTTGATCTGGAGATAAGATAATAAATTGGTGAGCAGTCCAACCTCCCCCACATTGGTCACCCGGCCGTTGATGGCCTTCAGGTGGAGAATGCCCCCCAGACGCGCCACCATCTCCTGGCCGCTTTTGCCGCTGGCTGTTACCTTCCCGTCGATATCGAAGGTGCCGTCCACGCGCTCGGTGGTGGTGGTGCCGGTCAAGCAGCCGATCGCATTATTCAAGGTCGCGCCTTGGGCGCTGGGAAGCAGTTCGAGGGCCATGCCCTCGGGCGTCCAGCCAAGGGTGCCCACGGTCGAGATGCCGCACAGGGTGGCGCGCGTCACCGTGACCGTGGTTTGACCCCCGGCCAATACGACTGTCGCTTGCATGGGCTCCCAGGTGTAGGGGCTGTAAACCAAGCGGCCGAGCCGTACGGCAATGCTTCCCTGGATGTTGGGCCGCGCACGGGCCGCCTGCTTCTCCCGCGGGGCATCGCCGGAAGAATACTGCGCCAAGAGCTGCTCGATCCGGCCCAGGTCCAGCGTCTCCGCCGTAACGCTAAGGGCCGGTTCAAGGGCGTTTGCGGAGAAAAGCAAATGGCCGGTCACGCCGATGCGCTGCTGATCGAAAGTAAAATCCAAGGCGTTAATGCTCAGCGATTTTTCCTTGGATCCCAGGTCCAGGTGGTGCACCTGAAGCGGGCCATAGGCGCCCAGCGGCACGAGCAGGTCGGCGCCTTCCAGGCGACCCCGGACAACCGCTTGACTGGGGGCGTCGACCGGCAGGTGCGCTGAAAACTCTCCTTTGAGCCAGCCGGAATGGATCGGCTCCTTGCGCCACAGCTTGGCCAGGGTCGCCTTTTCGAGAAGGCCTTTGTAGCTGAAGTCCCAGGTGTTTGCGGCGCTATTATGTCGCAGCTGGATTGTCGCCGCGGAGGATGCGTCGGAAAGGGTCAGCTTCTCAAGAAAAAAATCGGCGGGCCCCCAGGTCAGCGCGGCCGCGATCTTCACGTCGCCCGGCCATTTGAATTGAGCCTCCAGGCGCTCGTTCCGGGCGCTGAATCGGCCTGCGCGCAGGGTGAGCGGGCCTGATGGCAGTTGCGGCCCCCGGAGGGTGACCTCGTCAAAACGGCCGGCACATTGGAACTGCCACTGGGCCGCATCGGCCGGTGGGCCGTTAATCTGAAAATCCGCCAGCGAGATCCGGCCGTCGATGCTTTCAATGGCCTGGGCGTGAGTCCGAAGGCCAGGCAAGTTAGCCAACCAGGGATAGAGCTCTGCGCAGGCCAGGTGGACAACGCGGCCCTGGAGGGCCATGCGCGGCGCAGGGTTCCAGGTGATCCGGCCGCTCAGGCCTTCCACGCGGCTCGCCTGCATGCTGGCGTTGATCTCCTGAAAGGCAAGGCCCTCGCTGCTGTATGTCAGGGTTTGACCTTGGGCGCTGATGGGAAAAGGCAGCCGGTCGTATTGGGCCGCGAGCGCAAAGGTGGCGATATCCACCTTGACTTGCAGCCCATT
>JBAQGR010000315.1:0-4143 GCA_049287895.1 Desulfatitalea sp. | reverse complement strand
CCTTTGGGCGGGCCCGATAGCCCCTTTGCAATCGTTCTTTTAGAGCATACAATCCCTCTGTTTGTCCATGGTCTAAACCACTTTGCGCCAATTCGAGGCCCCTCCTTTCCCAGGAGTTAAGGCGCCGTGCGGTCCTTGATATTTTTCTTGACAAAATTTTCGAAAAGCTCAATAGTCCGCATTTTTAGAAGAGAGGCCATTGATTTTAGGGAGGTTTACAATGTACGCGGTGGTTGCGACAGGGGGCAAACAGTATAAGGTCGAGGCAGGCGAAGTCCTGCGCGTGGAAAAGTTGCAGGGCGACGTCGGTGCCCAGGTGGCCTTCGATCAGGTGTTGCTGCTGGCGGACGGCGAAACCGTCACGGTCGGGCAACCCATGGTGCAAGGCGCCACCGTGAAAGGCCATATCGTCGAACAGGGTAAAAACAAAAAAATTCTCGTATTTAAATACAAACGCCGCAAACGCTATCGCCGCAAGCAGGGCCATCGTCAGCTCTACACCGCGATCAAGATCGACGCCATCGAAGCATAGCGATTGCTTTGCGCGTATTGTAAGGAGAAACTACCATGGCACATAAGAAGGCGGGCGGAAGCTCACGGAATGGCCGGGACAGCGCTGGACAGCGCCGAGGCACCAAACGCTTCGGCGGCGAGGCCGTCAGGGCCGGCAACATCATTATTCGCCAGGTCGGCACTAAAGTCCATCCTGGTGAAAATGTCGGAATGGGAAGAGATTATACCCTTTTTGCCAAAATCGACGGTATCGTCACCTTTGAACGCAAAGGACGCACCGGCAAAAGGGTCAGTGTTTATGCCGCGTGAAATTCATTGATGAAGCCACCATCATCGTGCAGTCCGGCAACGGAGGGCGCGGTTGCGTCAGTTTTCGGCGCGAACGTTATATCCCCCGAGGAGGTCCGGACGGCGGGGACGGTGGCTTGGGCGGAGATGTAATCCTCAAAACCGCCGCCAACAAACGCACCCTCTATCATCTGCAGTTCAAAAAAGAGTACAAAGCCCCCAACGGAAAACCAGGCGAAGGCAGCCAAAGAGCGGGCCGCGGTGGAGAAGATCTGACCATCGAGGTTCCCGCGGGCACATTGGTCTTCAACGCCGAGAGTGGTGAATTGCTCCACGATCTCGTGGCCGCGGACCAACAGGTGATCGTGGCCCAGGGCGGCCGAGGCGGCAAGGGCAATCTGCACTTCAAATCGTCCACCAACCGGGCCCCCCACTATGCCCAACCCGGTGAGCCCGGTCAGAGCCTCATGTTGCGACTGGAGCTCAAGCTGATGGCTGATGTTGGCATCATGGGTCTGCCCAATGCCGGCAAATCCACACTGATCAGCGTCATCTCCTCGGCCCGGCCCAAAATCGCCGACTACCCGTTTACGACCCTGACCCCCAATCTGGGCGTGGTCGCCCTGCATGGCGACGAACCGTTCGTGGTGGCCGATATTCCAGGATTGATCGAAGGCGCCCATACCGGCGTCGGATTGGGCGTCCGCTTTTTGCGCCATGTGGAGCGCACTCGCCTGTTGGTGCATTTGATCGATGCCACTACCATAGAGGAACAGGACCCCTTGCAGGCCTATCGCACCATCAATCATGAACTCAGTATGTACAGCCAGACGCTTGCGGAAAAACCCCAGTTGGTGGTACTGAATAAGCTCGATGTCACCGGTTCCGATCAGCTGGCCGACCGCTTCTGCCAGGCACTGCCCGACCGCGCCGTGTTGCGCATCAGCGCCGCCGCCCACAAGGGACTGGACAACTTGATAATCCAAATCCGACAGCATTTAGACAGGCTGGATGAAAACCTGTGAGTTCGGCCAAGACAACCCCCGACGGATCGCTCTTTTCGGCGGCACCTTCAATCCCATCCATCGAGGTCATCTGCAAGTGGCCTTGGACGTGCTGCAGCAGGTCCACCTGGATCGCATTTACTTCATCCCCAGCGCCGTTCCGCCCCACAAAAGCACGGGACAACTGGCGACGGCGCAGGAGCGGCTCGACATGGTGGGCCTGGCCCTGGAAGGCCACGAGCGTTTGATGGCCTGTGATGTGGAAATCAAACGCACCGGACCCTCATACAGCATCGATACGGTGCGGCAATTCAAGCAGACCGCCGGACAGGTCAACCGGCTTTTCTTTATGGTCGGCGTGGATGCCTTCTTGGAAATCCACACATGGCGGGCCGCCGACCGCCTCTTCGAAGAGACCGCGTTTATCGTTATGTCCCGGGCCGGAAGCGGGCAGTGGTCCCCGCAGATGCGCCGGCAGGTGGAGAAGTATGTCCAGGATCATGTGTCCACCGAATATGCCTTGAGCGCCGGAGAAGCGTACCTGGCACACCCGCGCCTCCAGAAGATCCACCTGGTAACGGTAACACCCGTGGATGTGGCCTCTTCCAACCTGCGGCGCATGCGCCGAGAGGGCCAAACCATTGCGCCCTGGGTGGCACCGGCGGTGGCGCGCTACATCGAGCAACGAGGGCTATATCAATGAAACAAGAGTGGGATGACGAGCTTGATCTCTATGTGCAAGCGGCGCTGGAAAAGAAAGCGGAAGCAGTGGTGGCGCTGGATCTTCGCGGCCTCACCTCCATTGCCGATGCCTTTATCATCTGCAGCGGACGTTCCAATCGCCAGGTGAGCGCCATTGCCGACCACATTGAACGTTTCCTGAGGAAGCAATCGATCAAACCGTTGAGCGTGGAGGGCAAGGGCGAGGGCCATTGGGTCCTTCTGGATTACGGCCATGTGATCATCCATGTTTTTTACGAGACCACGCGCGCCTTCTATGATCTGGAAGGGCTGTGGATCGATGCCCGGCGCATCACCACCGCAAGTTTGAAGCAGCAACGCCGGACGCATAGCCGGAGCTTTGATGGCGAAGAGATCGTGATCGAGTGAGGCCGAGACGACCGCAAAATAAATAGCAAAAAAGGAGCAGCGATCATGCAAAGACCCAAACCGGTAATGCTGATGATATTGGACGGCTGGGGCATCGACCCGCCGGGGCCCGGCAATGCCGTCCGCCTGGCCCAAACCCCCAACCTGGATCGTCTTCTGTCCGATTATGCCCACACCCGGCTGAAAACATCGGGCCACGACGTAGGGTTGCCGGCCGGCGTGATGGGCAACTCCGAGGTGGGCCATCTGAACATCGGCGCCGGACGCGTGGTCTATCAAGATCTGCTGCGCATCGACAAGGCCATTGCCGACGGCACCTTTTTCGACAACTCCGCCATCAATCACGCCATGGCGCAAGCGGCGCAGAAGAAAAGCGCCTTGCATCTGATCGGGCTGGTGTCCGACGGCGGCGTGCACAGCCAGCTCACCCACATCCTGGCGCTCTTGGATCTGGCCAAACGCCGGGGCCTGCACCGGGTCTTCCTGCACGCCATTCTGGATGGCCGCGACACGGCCCCCGACGGGGGCCAGGCTTATGTGGCCCAGGTGCAAAAGCATATGGAGACGATTGCCACGGGCGCCATCGCCACGATCTGCGGCCGCTACTACGCCATGGATCGCGACACCCGCTGGGAGCGCACCGAAAAGGCCTATCTGCTTTTGACCCAGGGAACAGGCACTGCGGCCCGCGCGCCGGTCGACGCCATCCGCGAGGCCTACGGCCGCGGTGAGACCGATGAATTCGTCAAGCCCATCGTAATGACCGGCGCGGACCAGCGCCCGCTGGCCCTGGTTCAAGACGACGATGCCGTTATCTTCTTCAACTTCCGCGCCGACCGCACGCGCCAATTGACGCGCGCCTTTACCGAGCCCGACTTCAAGGGCTTTGCGCGGCCGGTGGTCCCGCGGCTCAGCGACTATGTGTGCATGACCCACTACGACGAATCCTTCACGCTGCCCATCGCCTTTGCGCCCGAGCACCTGAAAGCCCTTCTGGGTGAAGTCGTCAGCGCCCTGGGGTTGCGCCAGCTACGCATCGCCGAAACCGAAAAATATGCCCATGTGACCTATTTCTTCAATGGCGGCGAAGAAACGCCTTTCGAAAATGAAGATCGCTGCCTGATCCCCTCGCCCCGGGAGGTACCGACCTACGATCACAAACCGGAGATGAGCGCCGTGGCGGTCACCGATGAGGTGTTGCGGCGCATCGCTTCCGAGCGCTACGATC
>JBAQGR010000314.1:0-3420 GCA_049287895.1 Desulfatitalea sp. | reverse complement strand
ACGGCCTTCGTGCCCAGCATGGTCGCCCCCGGACCCACGGTCAACGCCGACGGCACTCCCAAATGGCGCATGGCCCCCTCGCCCCACGGTCCCTATTGGGAAGAGGGCATGAAACTGGGTTATCAGGATTGCGGTTCCTGGACCTTCATGAAGAGCACGCCGCTGGAACGACGCAAGGCTGCCTGGCTCTTCGCCCAGTTCTGCGTTGCTAAAACCACTTCGCTGAAAAAGGCCCACGTGGGCTTGACCCCCATCCGTAACAGCGACATTAATCATCAATCGTTCACCGACCGCGCGCCCAAACTCGGTGGCCTGGTGGAGTTCTACCGCAGCCCGGCCCGCGTGGCCTGGACCCCCACCGGTGTCAATGTCCCCGACTATCCCAAGCTGGCCCAACTGTGGTGGCAGAATATCGGTGAAGCGGTTTCCGGCGAAGTGACCGTCGATAAAGCCATGGACAACCTGGCCGAAGAGATGGACAAAGTAATGGAACGCATCGCCCGCTCTGGAACCCAAGGCGAATGCGGCCCCAAACTCAACGAGAAGAAAGACGAAAAGTACTGGCTGGACCAGCCCGGTGCGCCCAAGGCCAAAGTGGATGAAAAACCCAAAGGTGAGACCGTCGATTACGACAAACTCATCCAGGCCTGGCGTGAAGGTCGGGTGAAGTAGTCCGCCGCACCACTTGCTACTGCATTACAGGAACGGCGCCTTGCCAAAAGCAGGGCGCCGTTTTTTCATTGGCAGATGGACCGCGGTCCTGCCTCGGCAGCGCCATCTTGACACAGCCCGGTCCATTGCCCTACAGTTCAGCGCGAATGCGGTAGTCAATACAAATGCGGGGAAGGCACATCATGCGGATTTTTACTTCTGGTCTAGTTGCTCAGGACTTCTATGTCACCGGTCCGGCCGGCGTGCCGGTCTATCTGCTCGATGCTCCCCGACCGGCGCTCTTCGATGCCGGCATGACCGTCTTTGCCCACCTTTACGAAGATGATATCCGCGCGGTGCTGGGCGACCGGCCGCCGGCCTATCTTTTCATCACCCACGCCCACTTCGACCATGTGGGCGCCGCCGGCTACTTTAAGCATATCTGGCCTGATCTTCAGATTGTGGCTTCGGTGCGCTGCGGTGAAATCTTGTCCAGACCCGGCGCCATAGAGTTGATCACCTTGCTGAACGCGGCTAGTATTCCCATGGCCCAGGCCGAGGGTTTGACGCGCATGAACGAGCAGCCCTTCGAGAACGTTGCCATCGATGCGGCGATCGTCGACGGCCAAACCTTCGACCTCGGCGCAGGGCTCGCGGTGCAGGCACTGCACGCGCCCGGCCACACGCGGGATTTCATGAGCTATTGGATCGCGGCCCGCGGCGTCCTGATCGCCTCCGAGGCCGTGGGCTGCGATGACGGCACCGGGTATATCCAGCCCGAATTTCTCGTGGATATCGAGGCCTATCTGGCCAACATGGAGCGATTCGAGAGGTTGGACTTCACTACGCTCTGCCCTGGCCACAAGCTGGTCCTCACCGGCGACGATGCCCGCGACCATTTGCGCCGCTCGCCGGAAAGCACCCAGCGCTACCTGGCCATGGCCGAAGCATTCCTGCGCGAAGCAAAGGGAGATCTCGATACCGCCACAGCCCGGGTCAAGGCCGCCGAATGGGACCCCAAGCCCTGGCCCAAACAACCCGAACAGGCTTACATGCTCAACACCCGCCAACGCGTGCTCAAAGTCTGGGAACGCATGCAGGCCGGGGGTCTTTGAAATAGGCCCCCGGCCGCACGGCGTCGGTCGGAAGGCTCATCCCCGGGTGGCAGCCACCAGGGCCTCTTTGAGCGCCTTGCCATCCTTGGGCGGCTCGGCAAAGCCGGGGCGGTTGACCATGGCGATGGCTTCCGCCGGGCATCCGGTGGCGCACACGGCGCAGCCGAAACAGCGGTCCAGATCCACAGCGGGCAGCTCGTCGGCGCCCATGGTCAGGGCCGTGGCCGGGCAGCGTTCGATGCATGTCTCGCAAGCCGTGCATTTTTCCGCGTCAAAGCGCGGCTGGAAACCGGAGTTGAAAAAGAGCGCTGGCTTGGCTTTGGCCAATGCATGGGTGACGACCACGCAGTGCCACCGGTCGCAGTTGCAGAGAAAACCGATATCTTCGGTCATGTTGGTGCTCATGTGAATCAGGCCGGCCTCTTCGGCCCGCTCGAGCACCGCGCGCGCCTCCGGCTTGCTCACCTTGCGTCCATTCATTCTTTCCATGGCGAACTGGGCGGCCATGCCGAACATCATGCAGACATCGTTGGGCATCCCATGGATATCTTCGCCGCGCAAAACCGCCGCATGACGGCAATAGCAGGTGGTCACGGCGATCTGCTCGTTCCGGTCGATGAGGCTCTGCACCTGGTCGTAGGTGTGGACCCGATTGTCGGCCGCGACGGTTCGATCCACGGTGATAACACGATTGGTGGGAAAGGCCGGTACTGTCATGTCGTGCTTCAGGGCGAAGGCCTTTTTATAGGCATGGATAAGCTGAGCGAGTTGCTTGTCCCGGGCGCTGCTTCTGCCCGGCATGAACTGGAATTCCAGAATGCCGGGCATAAGCTGCGCGCACTGATAGTAGGTCGCGCCGCCCATGTGAACGGCCATGCAGAGGCCCTTGTCGGCCATGCCCTCCAGGAGGGCTTCGATCTCGGCGCTCTCCCGGCCCATGGCTTTGGCCAGGTCCTGAGCCGTAAAGGGCCCCCTGGGCATGGCGTTGTTGACTTCGGCCTCCTGGGGCGTGAACATCACTTCCATCATGGCGAAGAACTCGGGGATGTCCGTCGCCGTGAACGGTTGGCCGCCGCGCTTCTTCATGACTTCGAGCAATTGCCGGTACACTGGATGACTCATGGTTTGGCCTCCTTCTTTATACTGCTTCGATGCGACAGGGCACGAAACGGTGCAAAGGTGTGCCCAACGGGTCGCGGTGGGTGTTCTTGGTCAGGCGGTTGACGTTCACGCCGTAGACTATATCTCCGTATTGCAGGCCGAAGCCGTGGGGGATCAGCACCGTGCCCGGACGCACCTGGTCGCTCACCTCCAGCTCGCCCACTTCGCTGCCGGCCTCGGTGGATACTTTGACCTGCTGGCCGTCCGCCAGCCCCAGGGATTTGGCGTCGTCGGCATGTACGGCCACTGTGCAGGCCCGCCGGCTCTCGTTCCATGCCGGGTTGCGCATCAGGGTGTTGGCGTTGTGCTTCATGTGCCGGCCGGCGTTGAGGATCAGGGGAAAGGCCGCGGGCAGGCGCAACGCTGCGGCTTCGCCTTTGGCATCCAGGGCCTGGGCCTCCTGGGCCAGCTCGGGGATCAGCACTTCGATCTTGCCCGAAGGGGTCCGCAGCAATGCCAGGTTTTGGTCCGGATCGACCTTGCCCACCCACAG